>NZ_RZRA01000021.1:0-16524 GCF_003998945.1 Mesorhizobium sp. M7A.F.Ca.CA.003.01.2.1
CGGCGGGGTCTAAAGTCGTCATCGGCCCGACCGAGCTGCCGGCGGCCCAGCATATTGCCACGCTGTCGGGGTCGAAGCGGCCACCGGTCCTGGCGCTCGCCGACAATTTCGCCGGCGGCCCCGGGGTCTATGCCGTGCTCCTTGGCGAAGCGGACAGCGCCGCCGCGGGCGCCGCGGGACTGGCCGCGAAAGGCAGCAAGAAGTTCGTACTGCTTGTCGCGGATGGCCCAAACGCCGGCGCCATGGAGAAGCGGGTCGCAAACAGCCTCAGCATCTACGGCGCGGCGCTCGCGGTCACTCTCCGATATTCTGCCGGCGACGGCGCGAAGACGGTCGACGAAATGGGCTCACTCGTGGACGCCCCCGACGCCGTCATCGTCGCCAGCGGCAATGGCAGTCCGTCGCCTGTCCTTGCCGCCCTCAAATCGAAGGGCATTCCGGGAAAGACGATCTCCGTCGTCGGGACGAACCGTTGGCTGGAGCACCCCATGGATCCGCTCTTCGAGGGGGCGTTTATCGCCACGCTCGATCCAAGCGAAACCGGGCCGATCGCCGACCGCTTCAGGACGACATACAACTATCCGGCTGACGTCAATGTGGCCTACGCCTATGATATGGTTGCCCTGACGGCAGGGATTGCCAGCGCGGTCGGGCCCGATGGTTTCAGCAAAAAAACTCTCGAGAATCCAAACGGCTTTCGCGGGTCGACCGGCCTGTTCCGGTTTCGGGCCGACGGATCCAGCCAACGCTCGATGCCGTTCTATCGGATTGAAAAAGGTGCGCTCAAGCTGGTTGCCAAATCGACGTCGGGTTTCTGACCGGCGCAAATCCCTGGGATCCTGTTCAAGCTGATGGCCAGGCCGGGCCGCAGCCGCTTGGCGATCGCACTTGGAAGCCTCCTGCTCCTGGCCGGGATCCTGCTGATCATTCAGGGCGGGGCGTTGCTTTCGGTCGATCAGCCTGTCCGTGCCCGGTCGCCAGATGTTGACGACACGCAGCCTGTCCGGCCGTTTGCCCCGGTTGCCGGCGCACAACGCCTGGAGCCGGCGCGCAAGGTTGCTCAAGACCTGATCGCTCCACCACGGCTTGATCCCGCTGAGATCGAACGGGCCGAGCCCCGTCCGCCGCTCAGCGAGCTCGGTCTCGCCGTGCCCCCGAAAACGCCGATGCCCAGGGATTGGCGGGAGGTCTTGCTCTACCGCCCGGTTGTCACATCATCGGCGATGTTCGAAGCCATGGGCCGCAAGGTGTTCATCAGCGGAGTGCGAGGCATCGATCTCGACAGCTCCTGCTCGTTTCATGACGTCACCTGGCCTTGCGGCGTACGCGCCCGCGCCGTTTTCAATTCCTGGCTGAGGGGACGCGCGCTGCACTGTTTCGTACCGCCGGACGTCGAGCGTTTTGCCGTCGCCGCACCGTGCAGGCTGGGCAAGCAGGATGTTGGCGCCTGGCTTGTCTCCAACGGCTGGGCCACGGCGCTGCCGAGCGGCATCTACGGCAAGGCGGAGGCGACAGCCAGGGACGCGGAGATGGGCATGTTCGGCCCGGCACAATAGGCTGTCATTCAATCCCTGATGTTTTGTTTGTTAACCGCCACGGGCGCAGCCTTGATGGGGTCATCGCGCAATCGATTAAATTGCAATGTTCCTTGAAACTGAAATTGCAACACACCGGCCTTATACAAGCCCATCCACAGGAGATCGGCCAGTGACAAAGACTATGGCGAGCACCACCGACCAGGCATGGAAAGGCGTCGCTTTGCTGACCTTTCTGGGAACCGCTGCAATCCTGGGCGTTTCCGTCGGTCTCAATTATCTGCTTCTGTTCTCGGAGGCGCTGACGCCATTTGGGCGCAGCATGGTCACGGCAATCCTGTTGCCTGTCGTTCTTGGTGTTCCGCTTTTTCTGTTCGTTGGATTGAAACAGATCGAGCTTCGTCGCTATCGCCGGGAACTCGACAAGTCGGCAACCTTCGACACCACGACCGGCTGCCTGAACGGAGCGGTCTTCACGTCGATGGTCGAAAAAAGAACCGCAAGGCCGTCGGTGCCGGGGCCGAAATCCGGCGCCTTCCTGGTCATCCATTCGGAGCATCTGCGGTCCATCAACCTGCGCTTTGGTCTTGAATGGGGCGATCAAGCCTTGCGGCTCATAGCCTCAACCATACAATCGTCAGTGCGCGCGGAGGATCTGGTTGGACGCATGGGGACGTCGATGTTCGGGGTCTTCCTCGCCGGCGCGACCGAAGCAGAAGCCAGGGAAATCGGCGAGCGTATCAGGGCGCGCATCGCACAAGTCTATTTCGCGCCAAAAGGCACCGAGGATGCCTTGACGGTCAAGGTCGGCGGCGTGGTGTTCGAGAACCAGGTGGAGTTCGCGGACATGTTCCGGTCCGCCGAGCAGCGCATGGCCGGCGTCCAGGACGGAGCCGCGTTTGAGCTGACGCATCTCCATAGCTGATAGTCGCCGGGAACCGGAGCCAGGGGAATTGTCGGACGCGGACGCCCTCACGCTGCCGGCGGGGTAACCCGAGAAGACGCCGCCCAGGTTTCGGCGATGGCGACGATCGCCGCGTTGATCGGTCCGCTCGGGATCGCCGGCATCACCGAGGCGTCGACGACAAAGGCATTGTCGAAGCCGTTCAGCCGCAAGTCAGGATCGACGACGGCCTCGGTGTCAAGACCCATCCGGCAGGTGCCGGCCGGATGATGATGGGTGGAAGCAGCCCTGGCGATGAAAGCATCGAGTTCGGCATCGGACCGAACCGGTGCGCCTGGCAGGATCTCCGTATCGCGCCATTCGTCCAGGGCCTCATGATGGCCGACCATGCGCGCCCGCTTCAACGCCATCCTGAATGTCGCGCGATCGTGTTCGGTTTCGAGATAATGCGGATCGATGACCGGCGCATCGTTGCGGCCCGGCCCGCTCGGTGTGATGCGCCCGCGGCTTGTCGGATGGGTGACGCCGCAAAGGATGGTAAAGGCCGAGCCATAAAGCGGGGCATTCAGGCCCTCGGCCGCCGACGGAGCGACGACGCAGGCGAGCACGATATCGGGACTTCCCATGGAGCGGATCGGGTCGTCGCTGTGCAGATACATCAGCGATTCGGAGTGCTGCAGGCGGGAAGGCGGCACCGGCTTTTTGGTGCTGTAGACATTTCCAAGAGCCAGCAGATGATCCTGCAGGTTGCGGCCCACCTCGCTGCGATCGGCAAGGCAGCGTATGTCAGCCTGCTTCAGCGTATCCGGGCAACCAATGCCCGACCGCATGAGGATGAGCGGCGTGGACGCGGCGCCGGCGCAAAGGACAATCCGGTCGGCACAGAGCGTTCTGGTCTGGCCCTCGCAGACCACGCTCACGCCCGTGACCCTGTGGCCGTCCAGCACCAGATGCTCGACCTCGTGGCCGGCGAGCAAGGTTAGGTTCGGCCGCGCCATGACCCGCGGCGGCAGATAGGCGTCGGCGACGCTCAGGCGCTTGCCGTCGCGTATGTTGAGTGAATTGGGGCTGGTGCCGACCAGCTCGCCGCTGTTGTGGTCGCTCAGGGCGGGAGCCCCCATGGATCGCCCGGCGGCGATGTAGGCACGCACGACCGGACTGACCTCGGCGTCCGGCAGATAGACGTCCAGCGGGCCGCTCTTGCCGCGTGTTGGCCCGTCGAAAGCGGTGAAGGCTTCGCTGCGGATGAAGCCCGGCAACAACCCCCGATAGGACCAGCGCTCGCCGCCGGCTTGCACCCAGGGGTCGAAATCATCGGGATGGCCGCGCACATAGGCCATTGCATGCAGGCAGCTCGAGCCGCCGACGATTTTGCCGCGCGGCCATTCATGGACGCGGTTGGCGGTGAAGGGCTGGGGCACGGTCCGATAGCTCCAGTCGTAGGCGCGGCCCTGGAGCATCGTCCATTTCAGCGGGTCGGCGATGTCGGGATCGGCCGGCATCGTCCCGGCTTCGATGAGGCCGACCTGGCACGACCGGTCTTCACTGAGACGGCTGGCAACAACCGAGCCAGCGGATCCCGCGCCGATGACCAGCACGTCGAAATGACGTTTCAATTTGAAATTCCCCGCACAGGCTCGATGTCAGAGGTGATGCGATCACGCGGCAAAGGCGCCGGCATTCGACCGTTCCATGATCTGTCTCTGCACCGACAGAAGGTGCGCGCGCATTGCGGCCTCTGCCGCTTCGGGGTCGCGCTGCGAGATCGCTTCGGCGATCAGGCGATGCTCGCCGTCGCGGTGGGCGATCCGCTTGGGGCAGGTGGGTGCCGCGGTGCGCGCAACCTTCACCCGCGCATCGACACCGACCTGGCGCAGCATCTTGTAGAATTCCGCGGCGAGGTGGTTGCGGGCCGCGGCAACGATCGCGAGATGGAAAGCGAAGTCGACCTCACCCGACGGGGCGTTCTCCGGCGTGGTTGCCGCGTCGAGGATCCGCGCCGTCTCGAAAGAGGAGGCGCGCAGCGACGCCAGTCGGGCAAGGCCCGGCTCCATAATCAGGCGCAATTCCAGGACCTCGATCGGATTGGTTACCCTGACCAGTTCCTCGCCATATCTCGGAAGGGCGGTCGGCGCCCGCCTGGCGCGCGCCGGTTTGAGGTCGCCTGAAAGGCGCAGCACTTCAAGCGCCTTGCGAAGCTGATGGCGCTTGACGCTCAGATGTTCCGCAAGATCGCGCTCGGACGGAAGCTTGCCGCCGCCCTGCTGCAACTGGCGGACCGCGGCGATGATGTCGTCGAGATCAGATGGTCCGACCTGCGGCTCGAATGCGCTCAAAACCAAATCTCCTGTCCGATCGGCAGACCGCCGACTCAACGTCCCGACATCATATTGTGACACGAAAACCTGTTCGACGGCACTCAACCAATTCAACCAATCTACAACTGTACGCAATGGTTGACAACACCAGTTGCGCGATGGTTGACTGCCCATGTCGACGGTTGCCATCGCGGCAGACGTCTTTCTCCCGAGGATCACGCATGCCGGCTGGCGAAACCTTTGACTACGTCATTGTCGGTGCGGGATCGGCCGGCTGCGTGCTGGCGAACCGGCTGAGCGAAGACCCTGCCGTGTCGGTGCTTTTGTTGGAGGCGGGGGATTGGGACCGCGATCCGATGATCCACATCCCGCTCGGCTGGGGCAAGATACTGACGGAGCGCCGCCACGACTGGATGTATTTCTGCGAGCCCGAGGCCAATGTCGGCGGCCGCAAGGTCGAATGCGCGCGCGGCAAGGTCATCGGCGGCTCTTCCTCCACCAACGCCATGGCTTATGTGCGCGGCAATCGCGGCGACTACGATCGCTGGGCGGCAAGCGGCCTGACGGACTGGTCGTTCGACAAGGTGCTGCCCTACTTCAAGAAGCAGGAGCGCTGGGAAGCGGGCGAAAGCCGGTACCGTGGCGGCAGCGGGCCGCTGAACACCCAGTTCTGCCGCTACAAGGACGAACTGATCGATGCCTTCGCCACAGCCAGCCGTGATGCCGGATACCCGCAGACCGATGACTATAACGGCGCCATACAGGAAGGCTTCGGCCGGCTGCAGATGACAATTGCCAACGGCCGCCGCTGCTCGACCGCAACCGCCTATCTGCGGCCCGCCATGCGGCGCGGCAATGTCAAGGTGCTGACCGGCGCGATGGCGACGAAGATCCTGCTCAGGGATGGCCGCGCAGCCGGCATTGCCTACACCAGAGGCGGGGCGAGCCATGAAGTTCTGGCGCGGCGCGAAGTTCTGCTTGCCGGCGGCGTCATCAACACGCCGCAGCTGATGATGCTGTCAGGCATAGGCGACAGCGGCGAGCTGGCGGCGCATGGCATCGAGACGAAGGTCGATCGTGCGCAAGTCGGCAAGAATCTGCAGGACCACGTTTCGGTTATCGTGATGTATCGGCGCAAACAGCCTGGACCGTTTCTCAAGATGATGCGGGCCGATCGTATCGGGCTGGATTTCGTCAGGACTTATCTCACCGGAAAGGGCTTTTCGGGAGATGTGCCTGGCGGCGTCGTGGCATTCCTGAAAAGCGACACAAGCCGGCCGTTGCCGGACGTACAGCTGCTTTTCACCGCCGCGCCGCTTGGGGCATGGCCTTACATGTCGCCGTTCAAGGCGCCGTTCGCCGACGGCTTTGCGACCCGTATCGTTGCGGTGCAGCCGGAGAGCCGCGGCAGCGTCAAGCTGGCGTCGAGCGATCCGGTTGCCGCGCCCCTGATCCATCAGAATTTCCTGTCCTCGCAGCGCGACTGGCAGTCGCTTCGCGCCGGCTTTCGTGTTGCACGCAACCTTGCCAGCCAGCCGTCCATGGCTCCGTTCGTCGGCGCGGAGTTCTTCCCCGGCCCGAAATGCGAGAGCGACGAAGAGATCGACGAGCACATCCGCAAGACCTCGATCACCGTGCATCATCCGGCCGGCACGTGCCGCATGGGCGTCGATGCGGCATCGGTGGTCGATCCGGAATTGCGGGTGCGCGGCATTGCCGGGCTTCGTGTCGTGGACGCCTCGGTCATGCCCGACCTCGTTTGCGGCAACATCAATGCGGCGGTCATCATGATCGCCGAAAAGGCCGCGGATCTGATCCGCAGCCGCGCTCAACAGAGCGTGGCTGCCTGATAAGGCGGCCGGAATACAACCAAAGTCTTTTGGTTGAGACTGAAAAACTGCGTTGGTTGGACTGTCATGCGCGCCAGCATGGCCGTGACGAAGCGGTTTCACGCCCTGATTGTGAGCTGAATTCCGTGCATTTCTAGGCTGTTTCTGCCTATTTCTGGGCATTTGCCACTCAAAAATGCACCTCAACCAAAAACTTATAAGATTCGCAATTTGGGTATTGTCGAGCAAAACCAATGCGAATACGGTTGAGTTGGTTAGAAGTATTTTCTTCGTGACGAGAGGTGTCCGATATGTCCCTGGCGCAACCAGCTAACGATGTGCTCACCAACAAGAAGGCGGCACTCAAGGGCCTCTACGACGCCCTCTACGCAAAGAACATGTTTCCGTTCTGGGCGACGTCGGAAGGCGTCGACCATGACGAGATCAAGCAGTTGATGGCGACGTCGAAAGCCGTTCCCTTCGTGTGGTCCTATTCGGACATCGAGCCCCTGCTCCAGCGCGCCGCCGAACTGGTGACCATGGACGACAGCGAGCGCCGTTCGCTGATCCTCGTCAATCCCGGTCTTGCACCCAAGCGTGCATCGGTCAGCACCATGTACACCGCCTACCGCTTGAACGATCCCGACGAGATCATGCCGCCGCACAAGCACTCGCCGAGCGCCATCCGCTTCGGCCTGACGGGCAAGGGCAATTTCACCGGCGTCGAGGGCGAAGACGTGGTCTTCGGCCCGGGCGACATGGTGCTGACGCCCAACGACGCCTGGCACAATCATGGCACCGTTGGCGGCGAGCAGGCGGTCAACCTGTCGGTGCTCGACCTGCCGCTGGTCGAAACGCTGCATGCCGTCCATTTCGATCACAAATACACGGAGATGGTCGACGGCAAGGAAGTCGAGAAGAAGGTGCAGACCGCCCGCTACCCCAGCGACTACTCACAGCGCATCTATGGCGAAGGCGGCCTGATGCCGCGTTTCGTCGACCACAAGCGCGGCGGCGGCCTGTCGTCGCCGATGTATGTCTATCGCTGGGAGAAGATGGAAGCGGTTCTCGACGCCCACAAGGATTGGGATGGCGACCCCCATGAAGGCATCGTCATCGACTATGTCGATCCGACGACCGGCGGACCCGTCTTCCACACCATCAATTTCTACGTGCAGATGCTGCGCCCCGGCGAGAAGACCTTGCCGCAGCGCGAGACCGCCAGCCTGCTCTTGGCGCCGTTCCGCGGCAACGGCCATTCGATCATCGACGGCAAACGCTATGACTGGAACCAGTTCGACACCATCGCCATACCCGGCGGTTCCTGGGTCGAGCATGTCAACGGCTCGTCGAGCGAGCCGGTGATCTTCTTCGGCGCCACCGATGCGCCGACGCAGAAGGCGCTGCTCCTCTACAAGCGCTGGGGCCGCAACCAGGCCGGCGATCTGCTCCGTCTCGTCTAGTTCCGGTCCTCCGGCAGGCAATGTCCACGCCGCCATTGGCGGCGTGGACATCGAAATGGAATTTCAGCAGCAAGGGCGTATGCATTTGGTTTCGGCGTTCAACACAAAGCAGATCGGCCATGTCGACTGCCCAGGCGGCGGTCAGGTCTGGGTCGACGGCAACATCCTTTATATCGGCCACATGCGGCCGCCGAGCGGCACGACGCTGGTCGACATTTCCGACCCGCGCAATCCGCGCAAAATTACGACGATCGATGTCCCGCCCGGTTGGCACTCGCACAAGGTGCGCGCCAAGGACGGACTGATGATCATCAACCACGAGCGCTTTGGCGACGCCGGCCCGGCTGATTTCGGCGGCGGACTGGCGCTCTACGACACCACCAAGCCGGCACAGCCGAAGCTCATCTCGAAATGGATAACCGGCGGCAAGGGCGTCCACCGCTACGACTTCGACGGCCGTTACGCCTACATATCGCCGACCGCCGACGGTTATGTCGGCAACATCGTGATGATCCTCGACCTGATCGATCCCGCGAAGCCGGTCGAGGTCGGACGCTGGTGGATACCGGGCCAGTGGACCGGGGGCGGCGAAGAGTATCCTTGGCACGACTATGTCACGCCGCGCTGTCACCATCCGCTGCGAATGGGCGACAGGCTCTATGTCAGCTACTGGCATCATGGCTTGTTCATCCTCGACATTTCGGACATCACCAAGCCGAAGCTGGTCTCGCACGTCAATTCGAGCCCGAGCTTTCCGCATCCCACGCACACCTGCCTGCCGATTCCACAGCCGCTCAAAGGCCGCAACATCATGGTGGTGGCGGACGAGGATGTCGCCAAGCTTCGGCCATCGCCGCCGGCCTTCACCTGGATTTACGACATCACTGATGAGACCAACCCGTTGCCGATCTCGACCTTCCAGGTGCCAGGCCTCGACACGGACGGTTCACCGCAGCCTCAGATGACCGGCTGCCATCAGCCTTCCGAGCGGTTCAATGGAACCGTCATTCCGTTTGCGTGGTTCGCGCAGGGGCTGCGCCTCGTCGACATCGCCGATCCGTTCGCGCCAAAGGAAGTCGGTCATTTCATGCCCGACGCGCCGGAGGGCGCGGAGCGTTCCTCGTCCAACGACGTGACCATCGACGACCGCGGCATCGTCTACCTGATCGATCGCATCCGCGGCGTCGACATCATCGAAACCAGCGTTCTCTAGGGGGATATGTTGAGCGACAGCACGCGAAAATCCGCCAGCCACTACGCCATCGGCAACAAGAACCCGAACCTGCCGTTTCATCCGGCGGTGCGTGCCGGCGATTTCATCTTCGTCTCGGGCCAGGTGCCGAAAGACGAGAATAACAACATGATCAGCGGCACGATCGAAGAAGAGACGCTGGCGACGCTGAAGACCATCGCGCGCGTCATCGCGCATGAAGGCGCGACGCTGTCGGATGTCGTGCGGATCACCACCTATCTCGAGGATACGCGCGATTTCGGCCGCTACAACAAGGCGTTCCTCGAAGGGATCGGCGACGCCGTTCTGGCGCGCACGACCGTCGAGGCAAAAGCGGTCATCAACACCAAGATCGAAATGGACGCCATCGTCTACAAGCCGCTGCCGGCGAGCAAGTAGGCCCTGGACACTAGCGAGGAGAAGACATGTACAAGCTGTTAGGCCGCCAGACATCAGGCAACGTCCAGAAGGTGCTCTTCATGCTCGAAGAGTTGGGAGCGTCCTACAAGCGCGAGGATTATGGCCGCCAGTTCGAGAACACGCAGACGGCGGAATACAAGGCGCTCAACCCGACCTCCAAGGTGCCGACGCTGGTCGACGGCGACACCGTGATCTGGGAGTCCAACACCATCCTGCGCTATCTCGCGGCATTCGGCGGCGAACAGTTGAATGGCGCCACGCCGGCGGAAAAGACCGAGGTCGAGCGCTGGATGGACTTCCTGCTGGCGGCAGTCAATCCGGGCTACCTGGCGGCCTTCAAGGGCGCCAAGCTCACGCCCGAGGAACAGACCGCCGAATACAAGGAACAAGTGAAGGACCTTGTCGCGCAGCTCAAGATCGTCGACGGCCACCTGGCCGGCAAGGACTTCCTGGCGCTCGGCAAGCTGACCCTTGCCGACATTGCCTGCGCGCCGATCCTGAAGCGCTGCGTCGACTTCAAGATCGACCGGCCGTCAATGCCCAATCTGGAGCGCTGGGTGGCCGCGATCGCCGCTCGGCCGGCCTTCAAGGCGGCAACCCCTGCTGCTCCCGCAAAGGCCGCATGATGATCAAGCGCGCCGCTCTCATCGGACTGGGAACGATGGGTCCAGGCATCGCCGCGCGGCTTTCGCGCGGCGGGCTCGATGTGACGGCGTATGACGTTTCGCCAGGGGCAATCGAGCGCGCCCGCGGCATGCTCGATCTTGCCGGCGGCGTGCTCGACCGTCTCGACATCGAGGCGCCCGGGACTGGTGCCGGCAAAGTGCGTTTCGTCGAGACGATCGCCGAGGCCGTCGATGGCGCCGAACTGGTGATCGAGAACGTGCCCGAGAATATCGACATCAAGGCGCAGACCTATCGTGACATCGATCCGCTGATCGGCCCGTCCGTCATCGTCGCGTCCGACACGTCGGGCATTCCGATCACCAAGCTGCAGGCGCATATCTCGCATCCCGAGCGGATGGTCGGCATGCACTGGTCGAACCCGCCGCACATCATCCCGATGATCGAGGTGATCGGCGGCGAGAAGACCGCGCCTGAAACCGTGGCTGTTATCCGCGATCTCATCCGCTCGATCGGCCTGCTGCCGGTGGTGGTGAAGAAGGACGTTCCAGGCTTCGTCGAGAACCGCGTGCTCTATGCGCTGCTGCGCGAGGCGGTCGATCTTGTCGAGCGCGGCGTCATCGAGCCGGAAGACCTGGACACCTGCGTGTCGTGGGGCATCGGCTACAAGATCGCCGTCATCGGCCCGATGGCGCTGCTCGATATGGCGGGGCTGGATATCTACAAATCCGTCTCGTCCTTCCTGAATGCCGATCTCTCCAACCGCGACGATGTGGCGCCGATGGTTCTGGAGAAGACGGCTGCGTCGAAATTCGGCATCAAGTCGGGCGAGGGCATGTTTGCCTACACGCCCGAGCAGACAAAGGCGCTGCAAGGTGAACGGGCGCGCAAGCTCGTCGCGGTGCGGCGCATCCTGGAAGGCCGGGAGTAGCCAATGTCACATGGTGCGCACAGGGCCAGCCGGTTTGAGGAGTTCCACCGGTCGGCTGTTTGTGTGAAGGGCGCCTTCGCCATCAAGATGGTGCGGGTGCGGCAGAAAACAGCGCGCGGGGCGACAAGCCATGCGCATTGAAACCATCCGAGCCGCCGGCGACAGGCCGGCCCATATCCGCCATGACGATCTAATCTCCGCCAAGGGCGTTTCGGTGGTCATGGCCCGTCAGCTGATCCTCAGGAACATCGATCTTTCGGTGCCAAAGGGATCATTCGTTTCCCTTATCGGTCCTTCCGGATGTGGCAAGAGCACCTTGCTCAAGGTGCTGGCCGGGCTGGTGCAGCCTACCCAGGGCAGCGTTTCGATCGCCGGGCTCGCGCCGGTCGAGGCGGCGCGCAAGCGGATGATCGGCCTCGTCTTCCAGGACGCCAACCTGCTCCCCTGGAAAAACGCCGTCGACAATGCCTCGATGCTGCTCGGCATCGCCGACAAGTCGCTCTCGCGCTCGGATCTGCGGGCGCGCGGGCAGGAGATGCTGGAACTGGTGGGGCTGGGCGACAGCGCCCACAAGCGGCCAAACGAGCTGTCGGGCGGCATGCGGCAGCGGGTCGCCATTGCACGGGCCCTGGCGCTCGATCCGGCGGTCCTGCTGATGGACGAACCGTTCGGCGCGCTCGATGCCATCACCCGCGATTCGATGGGCCAGTCGCTGCTGGAGATCTGGCAGCGGACCGGCAAGACGATCGTGCTCGTCACCCATTCCATCGACGAGGCCATCCATCTGTCGCGCCATGTTCATGTGCTGGGGATCAAGCCGGGACGGATCACCGAGAGCCTCGACATTGCGCTGCCTTACCCGCGCGACCTGTCGGTCACCGAAGATCCGGAGTTCGTCAGGCTGGTGGTCCAGTTGCGAACGATGCTGCGCTCCAGCCATCAACCGGGAGGCGCGTCTTGAGCGACCAACCCATAATCGACCTTTCCGAGCCGCGCCTCGCCTCCAGCTGGAGTGCGGCGACCGGCAGCTGGCTGCCGGCTGTCATCCTCCTGCTGGTGACGATCGTGCTGTGGGAAGCCGCGGTGCGGATCTTTGCCATATCCGCCTTCATCATTCCCGCCCCGTCCGAAATCGCGAAGTCGCTGGTGGCGCAATGGGGCACGCTGATGCAGGCGACGCTGGTGACGGCGGGCGAGATCCTGTTCGGCTTCCTGGTCTCGGTCGTGGTCGGCATTGCCATTGCGCTGGTCATCGTGCGCTTCGATTGGTTGGGACGCGCGCTGTATCCACTGGTGGTGCTGTTCCAGAACGTGCCGAAAGTCGCCCTCGCGCCGATCTTCATCCTCTGGTTCGGCTATGGGCTGGCGCCCAAGATCGGCCTGATCCTGGTCATCGCCTTCTTTCCGGTGACGCTCTCCATGCTGGCGGGCATGCAATCGGTCGACCGCTCGCTGCTGTCGCTGATGAATTCCGTCGGGGCCAGCCCGACGCAGATCCTGTTCAGGATCCGCGTTCCGCACTCGCTGCCGAACCTGATGGCCGGAACCAAGATCGCCGCCACGTTGAGCGTGATCGGCGCCATCGTCGGTGAGTTCGCCGGGGCGTCGGACGGTCTCGGCTACGTCATCCAGTTCGCGTCGACCCAGCTCGACACGGCGCTGGTCTTCGCAGCGCTGCTGCTCGTTTCCGTGCTTGGCATCGCCTTCTACTACGCCGCCGAAATCCTAGAACGCATCGTGGTGCCGTGGGCGCCGAAATTCAGCCAATCCTAGGCCCGCTCGATCAACCAAATTCATAAAAGGGAACAAAAATGCTGAGACGCTCACTTATCAAGGCCGCTACCTTCGCGGCGTTTGTCACGGCACTCGGCTTCTCCAGCGCGGCTCTGGCGGCGGACAAGGTCAACGTCCAGCTCGACTGGGTCGTGCGCGGCAATCACGCCATGTTCTTCGTCGGCAAGGAAAAGGGCTTCTTCGCCAAGAACGACATCGATGTGGCCGAGATCCGCAAGGGATCCGGCTCGCCGGACGCGATGCGGCTGGTGGGCAATGAGAACGCGGATTTCGGGTTCGGCGATCTTCCCACGCTTGCCGTCGCACGGTCGCAGAATGTCCCGGTCGTGGCGCTGGCAGCCGTCAATCAGCACTCGCCGCTGGGGATCATTTCGCTGGCCAAGACGCTGAAGCTCACCAAGCCGTCCGACCTCAAGGGACTGACCATCGGCATTCATCCGGCCGGTTCCACCTACATCTTCTTCAAAGGCTTCCTGGCCGCCAATGGCCTGACCGAAAAGGACATGACGCTGAACAGCGTCTCGCCTCCCTATGAAAGCTATTTGCTGCTTGGCCGGGTTCAGACGGTCGTCGGCTATATCGATGCGGAGGTTCCCGAACTGGAAGCGAAGGCCGGGGGCCCGGGCTCGCTCAGCATCATGATGGGGGCGGACTATGGGTGGAAAGCCTATGGCTCCGGCCTGTTCACCTCGCAGGCGATGATCAAGGACAAGCCGGACGTCGTGCGCCGCTTCGTCAAGGCATATAGGGAGGCCTTCGACTATGTCGTGGCTCATCCGGAAGAGGCCGCCGAGATCACCGCCAAGGCAGCGCCCGGCTATGCGGACAAGAAGGACGTACTGCTGGCGCAGATCAATGCCGACATCGCCTCGACGTTCACCAGCCCGGACACCAAGGAACACGGTCTCGGCTGGATGACGAAGACGCAGTGGGAGGAGACCCTAAAGACGCTGACGGACCAGGGCGTGCTCAAGGCGGCTCTGTCGGCGGACGACGTCTTCACCGACGCGTTCCTGGCAAAGGAATAAGAGGCTCGCGATGTTCGAACGGACGCGGGAATGAGCGCCTACCGGCAGGCCAGGCTGTCCTGCGCCATGGCGCAGGACACATCGCGCTCGCCTTTCGCCGCATCGGTGCGGTCGAGCGTGATCTGCACGCGGGTGGCATATGCTCGGCTCGCCAGACCGCACCACAGCCGCTCGACGGGCAGGTTCTCGCGCTTGTCGTTGAGGATCGTGAACGTGCCGGTCTTCGCATCGAACCAGAGCTCGACGCGGGTCTTCTTGCCCGGCTCGATCGTTGCGATCCCGGCCGAATACCAGTGGGCGAAGTCGGCGTTGCAGGAGAGGCCTTCGCTGCCCGCATTCGAAATCGTCAACGGAACCATGTCGAGCCCGTCAGTGCCGGTGCGGACGACGACATGGTGCAACTCAACCGCGTTGGCGAAGGACGATAACGCCAGCATCACCGGAAGGGCATAACGGATCTTCACTTTGCCTGAGCTCCACAATGTAATTTTTCCTAGGCAGTCTATCTCGCTTTCGCGCAATAACAATAAGAATATTGATTGGTGAAACAACAGAGAGGGTAACATGTTAAAGCTTCTTAAGAGCAGTGTAAGTGCAGTTATATTAGTCGGTGTCTTGATTAGCGGCGCGCTTGCCGGCGAGGTCAAGTCGATCGCCATCCTGACGCCCGAAGAAGGCACGGACTACGGCTGGAACCAGCAAGGCATCGATGCCGCCAAGGCGGCTGGCAAGGCCGCCGGCGTCGAAGTGGTCGTGGCCCAGGGCCTCGGCTATGGCGATGTTCGCCCGACCTTGCGGGAACTTGCCTCCGACGGCGCCAGCCTGCTGATCGCGCATGCCAGCGGCTACAACACCTCGGCGCCTGAAATCGCCAAGGAATTGAAAGTTCCGGTGGCAATCGTCGACACGCCAGCCGGCCTGGAGAAGGGCCTTGTCGCCGACTATACGCTGAGCGGCCACGAGGGCGCCTATCTCGCCGGCCGTCTCGCCGCCAAGGTGTCGCGTTCCAAGTCGGTCGGCATCGTGGTGTCGGGCGAACCGCCATCGTGGAATTCGCAGTCGGCGGCGTTCGCGCAAGGCGTGAAGGCGGAGAACCCGGACGTCAAGATCACCTACGCGGTGATCGGCCCGGCCGCCTACAGCGATGCGGCCGGCGGCAAGCGCGTCACCGAAAGCGTGATCGCATCGGGCGCCGACATCATCTTCGGCCAAGGCAACGGTTCGAGCTTCGGCATGCTGCAGGCGGTCGAGACGACCAAGGCAGCCGATGGCGGCAAGGTCTATTTCATCGACGTCATCGGCGACAAGTCACCGATCGACAAGGGCTTCCTGCTGTCGTCGGTGGTGTGGAATATCGAGCCGGTCTATGCGGCGATGATTGCCGACCTGAAGGCGGACACGTTCGGCACCAAACACTATACGATCGGCCTCAAGGACGACTCGGTCAAGTTGCTGAAGACCGCTGCGATCCCGGACAATGTCTGGACGGAAATCCAGGCGCTGCGCGAGGACGTCATTTCCGGCAAGATCAAGGTCGAGCCGGTCTATGACGCGGCCGCCGTAAGGGCACTGATGACCAGCGTCGCCCAGTAAGGCGATCATGGTCGGCTGCCGGAGGGGTGATCCGTTCACCCCTCCGGACGATTCCTGTTTTTTGGTGCTGGGCTTCATGAGCGGTTTTTCTTCATCGTCCGTTGCCGGGCGCGACATCGTCGCGCTTGAAGGCGTGACCAAACGGTTCCCCGGCATCGTTGCCAATGACAGCGTCGACCTGTCGATCCGCCCGGGCGAAGTGCATGTGCTGCTGGGCGAGAACGGCGCTGGAAAATCGACATTGATCGGCATGTTGTCCGGCCTGCAGCAGCCTGACGAAGGACGCATACTGGTCGACGGCAAACCGACGCCGATCACCTCGCCACGCCATGCGCTGGCACTCGGCATAGGCACCGTATTCCAGCACATGATGCTGGTGCCGACGCTGACGGTGGCGGAGAACCTCCTGCTTGGCGGGCCGTGGTGGCAGCGCCCCAGGACCGAGGAACTGGCGGCGCGCGTCGCCGAGATCACCGGCACGCTCGGCATCACCGTCAAGCTTCAAGCCAAGGTATCGGAGTTGTCGCTCGGCGAGCAGCAGCAGGTCGAGATCCTGCGCGCGATGCTGCGCAACAGCCGGCTGCTCATCCTTGACGAGTCCACCTCCATGCTGACGCCGAAAGGTATCGACGAACTGGGCGCGCTGATGCGCCGCCTTGTCGAGCAGGGCCTTGCGATCGTCTTCATCACCCACAAGCTCAAGGAGGCGGCTGCCTTCGGCGACCGCATCTCGGTGCTGAAGCTTGGCCGCAAGGTCGGCGAGATTCCACCCGAGCGGTTTCGCACGCTGGGCGAACAGGAGATCGTCTCGGAGATCGTGGAATTGATGTTCGGCAAGCAGAAGGATGACTGTC
>NZ_RZRA01000220.1:0-6600 GCF_003998945.1 Mesorhizobium sp. M7A.F.Ca.CA.003.01.2.1
CGGCCCCGTAGACCACGCCGATGACCACCGCCACGACGCCCGCGAGCAGGCCGATGGCCAGCGATATACGCCCGGCCATCAGCGTGCGCGACAACAGGTCCCGTCCGGTGTTGTCGGTGCCGAACAGGAAATATTGCTGCTTGATCGAGGCGCTCATCGTCACTTCGAGACCGTCCGGCGACTTGCTCTCGATCTTGGTGTCGTCAAAGGCATCGGATCGGTCAAGATAGCGGATGTTGCGATCGTCGATCGGCCTGGTCGACTTGACGGTGACGAAGACCTGGTTGCCTTCCTGCCGCCATTCCTTGATGTCGACCCGCATGCGCTTGATCGCTTCGGTGAGCGCCGTCTCGATCATGTCGGCCTTCGGATAGGCTGACAGGCTTGGCGGCATGCGCACATAGTCGGCATAGATGGTGGTGTATTGATGCGGCACGAACCACGGCCCGAACACGCTGACGACACCGATCAGGGCAAGGTAATACAGGCTGAACATGGCGGCGCGATTGGCCTTGAGCCGCGCCCAGGCATCCCCCCAGAGCGAACGGCCGATGACGGTGGGGGCGACTGTGGCCGCGATGTCAGTCATAGCGCACCCTCGGATCGACGACCGCGTACATGACGTCGACGATCAGGTTGAAGACAATGGTAAAGATGGCGATCACCACCACCGTTCCCATCACCAGCGTGTAGTCACGATTGAGCGCGGCATCGACGAAATAGCGGCCGACGCCTGGGATGGAGAAGATCGTCTCGACGATGACCGAGCCGGTCAGCAGTGCCGCCGCCGCCGGACCGGTGAAGGAGACGATCGGCAGGATGGCGCCGCGCAAAGCATGCTTGACCACCACCGACCAGTCGGACAGGCCCAGCGCGCGCGCCGTGCGGATGTGGTGGGACCGCAAGGATTCGATCATCGAGCCACGCATCAGCCGGGCGACGATGGCGATCTGCGGCAGGGCGAGCGTCAGCACCGGACCGACCTTGTTGATGAAAGCGCCATCGCCCCACCCACCGATCGGCAGCAGCCTCCAGGTCAGCCCGAACAGGAGTTGGATCACCGGCGCGATGACGAAGGTTGGGATGGTGCTGCCGGCCGTCGCCAGCGCGATCACCGTATAGTCGCCAAGCTTGTTCTGATTGAGCGCCGCAATGGTGCCGAGCACGGAACCGAGCAGCAGCGCCAGGACAAGCGCCGAGGCGCCGAGCTGGACCGAAATCGGCAGCCCCTTGGCGAACAGTTCGGTGACGGTGAAATCCGGCATGTTGTAGCTCGGGCCGAAATTGCCGCGCAACAGATTGCCGAGATAGTGGACGAATTGCAGCCAGAGCGGGTCGTTGAGGCCAAACTGGGCTTCGAGATTGGCCCTGATCTCGGGACTGAGCCCCCGCTCCTGGTTGAATGGACCGCCCGGCGCGACGCGCATCAGGAAAAACGCCATTGTCACGATGACGAACAGCGTTGGAATGGCGGTCAGAAGCCGCCGTAATACGTATCGCAGCATCGGTGCCCCGCTTGATCCAGAGCCGCGCGCGTCCAGTTGGACGGCCGCGCTCCAGCTTTCAAATCTTCGCACCGACATTTGCCGAAATCGAATTCCGGTACCCGGGCCGATGCGATGGCAAACCATCGCCACCGCGCCTGGAAGGCGCGGTGGCTTGGCCAGGGTTAGTCCTTGCTGACGAAGCGCGACGGATGCACGTCCATCACGTTGTCGACGAAGCCATGCAGCTTCGAGGAGACGATATCGTGGTAGCTGTAATAGAGGAGCGGTATCTGGCCGACGTCGTCGACCAGGATGCGTTCGGCGTCGGCCAGTTCCTTCATGCGCTGTTCGGGGTTGCCCCCGGCGGCGGCCGCCTTGTCCATGGCCGCTTCATAGGCCGGGCTGTTGTAGTCCGAATAATTGTTGCCGCTGGCCTTGCGCGAGATGCCGAGGAAGGTTTCCGGATCCTTGTAATCGGCGATCCAGGCGGCACGTGCCAGATCATAGTTGCCCTTCTGCTCGAGGAAGGAGTAGTGGGTCTTGGTGTCGGTGTTGAGCAGCGTGACGTCGACGCCAAGCGGCTTCAGCTGTTCCTGGATCGCCACCGCAGTGTTCTTGTGGTTTTCCGACGTGTTATAGCGGATTTCCATCTTCAGCGGCTTTTCGGGCGTATAGCCGAGTTTCTCGAGGATCTTCTTGGCCGCATCCTCGCGGTCGATCTGCGGCATGTCCGCATATTTGGCCATTGCCGGCGTGTAGCCTTCGATGCCGGGAGGCACCATTGAATAGCCGGGCAGCATCGAGTTCTGCCAGACTTTTTCGGCGAGGAAGTCGCGGTCGATCGCCATCGAGATGGCATTGCGCAGCTCTACATTATCCCACGGCGCCTTGTCGGTCTTGATCGCATAATAATAGGTGCCGAGATACGGTCCAACGTGGATCTGGTCGCCAAACTTGGTCTTGAGATCGGCGAGCTGTTCAGTCGGAAGGTCGTCGTAGCTGTCCAGTTCGCCTGCCTCGAAGCGCTTCATCGCCGAAGAGCGGTCCTCGGTCGGGATGTAGTTGACGACGTCGAACTTGACGGTCGCCGCATCCCAGAATTTCGGGTTCTTGACCAGCTTCATATGATCGTTGGGAACCCATTCGGCCAGCGTATAGGCGCCGTTCGAAACGAGATTGCCGGGCTTGATCCAATCGGCGCCGAGCTTTTCGATGGAGGCCTTGCTCACCGGATAGGTCGCCTGGTGGGTCAGCATCTCCAGGAAGTAGGGCGTCGGCGCCTTCAGCGTGACCTCCAGCGTATTTGCGTCAATCGCCTTGACGCCCATGTCCTCAGGCTTGCCCTTCTTGGTGTTGACGTCCTCCGCACCCTTTACCGGATACAGCATCGAGGCGTATTCGGCGCCGGTCGCCGGATCCTCCAGCCGGTGGAAGGCATAGACGAAATCGTCAGCCGTAACCGGGCTGCCATCCGACCACATGCCGTCCTTGCGCAGCTTGAACGTATAGACGGTTCCGTCGTCCGAAACCGTCCAGCTCTCGGCGGCACCAGGAATGAGATTGGCCTTCTGGTCCTGCATGACCAAGCCCTGGAACAGGTCGCGCAGGACATTGGCTTCGTAAACCGTCGAGGTCTTGTGCGGATCGACCGACTCCGATTCAGCGGCGGTGCCCCTGTTATAGACGGTCTCGGCAAAGGCCTGCGTGTAGAACGTCCCGGCGGCCAGCGTCATCGTCGTGGCGAACACAGTCGCCTTCAGCATGTTTTTCAGCATGAAGTTCTCCCTGTCGGCGCCGCCGTTGGCGCGCCTATTAAGTGTTGACGCCCTGGAGCCGATATCTGACCCCTTTGAGCGCGCCGCTGGTTCCCGTCCTGCGGCTCGTGCCCAGACACTAACGCGGAGAATTTTTATTTCAACAGACTCTCTGGGTCACCCAAAGTAAGGCGGACGAAAGCTATGGTGTGGCCGCTGAAACACCAGCCGAAACCAAAAGCTTGACTTGGTTTCTTCACCTCGACGCTATTTTTCACCGCGAATCGGGAGCCATGCCAGTTTGCCGGAATGTCTTAATGCGTTCTTAAGCAACCTGAGGTTACATTACGAGTACCTTCTATACGGTTCGAGCTTCAGACGCGCGGCGGCTATGAGTAACGGAGCAAGTAAATTGCCCAAAATCCGTCAACTAATGCGGAACTTTCAAGAAGAGCGCGGTACCTCTGCGGTTGAATTTGCCTTGCTTTCACCGATTTTCATTCTTCTTCTACTCGGAATGGTTGCATACGGTATATACTTCGGCGCCGCCAACTCGATCCAGCAGATCGCAGCGGATGCCGCCCGCACGGCAATTGCCGGGTTGAACCAGACCGAACGTCAAACGCTCGTAACCAGCTTCGTCACCAACAATGCCGGCGGATATCCCTTCGTGGATGTCAGCAAGTTGACCTACCAGGCCAACGACAGCACGGCCGATGGAAGCCAGTTCGTGGTGTCCATCCAATACGACGCCCGCAACCTGCCGATCTGGAACCTTTTCCCGGGCATAGCCATGCCCGGGACCACGATCAGGCGCCAGTCAACGATCAGGGTCGGGGGCATTTGAATGCTGCTGCATGCGTGCAATGGGATCGGTCGGCTTGCCCGGTTGATGCTGAGTGACAGGAAAGCGAACTTCACCGTCATGGCGGCATTGAGCGCGCCGGTGGCGCTGGCGCTGGCCGCAGTGGCCATCGACGAAGCCTCGATCTACACCGAGCGCCGCGAAGCGCAGGCAATGGTGGATCTGGCGGCGATCACCGCCGCCTCGAACATGACCAATGTCAATACAGCGGTCGTTACCACGCTGACCGACAACGGCATGCCAGGGGTTGTCGTTCAAAGCTCGGGACAGACGATCGAGCCGGCGGTCGGCAAAACCGTCGTGACGGTCACGCCCGGGCGATATGTGGCATCCGGGGCCAATGTGGGCCAGCGTTTCCAGGCCAGCATAACCCCCTACAATGCCGTCCGTGTCACCCTGAAGAAGATCCCCGCCCGCTATTTCGCGAGTTCCCTGATCCCCACTCCCGTCATCGGCACCCAAGCCACCGCCAGCATGACGCCACAGGCGACATTCTCGGTCGGATCGAGGCTCGCCAGCCTCGATGGCGGTATCCTCAACGCGCTTCTCGGCGGACTGCTCGGCAGCAACATCTCGCTCAGTGTCATGGACTACAACGCGCTGATCTCCGCGGATGTGAGCGTGCTCTCCTTCGTGGACGGCCTTGCCACACAGCTGAACCTGACCGGCGTCTCGTATTCGGATGTGCTGGCATCGAAGGCGACCGTCGGCCAGATCGCCACGGCCATGGCCAATGTGCCTGGGCTTGGCAACACGGCCAAGGTCGCCCTGCAGACGATCGCGTCCAAGTCGACCAGCACGGTCCAGATCCCGCTCAGTCATCTGGTCGATCTCGGCTCCGTCGGCAAGTTGGGCCTCGGCCAAAGGCCCGCCGGCCTCGGCGTCGACGCCAGCGCCTTGGGAATGCTGACGGCCGCCGCCGGACTGGCAAACGGTTCAAAACAGGTCGACGTCGCCCTCGGAGCCACCATTCCCGGGGTGCTGTCGACCACGCTCGCCATCGCCATCGGCGAACCACCGCAATCCTCGCCATGGCTGGCGGTTGGAGAAGCCGGCACCGTGGTTCGCACCGCGCAAACGCGCATTAAGCTGCTTGTCACGGTCGGCGTCGGCAACCCAAACCTGGGCGGCGGTATCAGCCTGCTGTCGGTCAAGCTGCCGCTGAATGTCGAAGTAGCCTACGCCGAGGCCAAGCTGACCGACATCAACTGCCCGACCGGCCCCGACAGCCTGAAGGTTACCATTGCCGCGAAGCCCGGCATCGCGGCGGTGAACCTTGCCGCCAGCGATGCCGATAACAGCCCCACCGCCTTCGCGGATTTCAGCAACCCGCAGTCGTTCTCCGACGCCAACATCGCGGATGTCAGCCTCAATCTGCTGCTGCTAAAAATCCCGCTAATACTGGTGAAGGGTTCGGCGGGTGCCGACATCACCAACGTCAGCCCGACCAACCTGGTCTTCAACAAAACCGAGATCGCCGCCAAAACCATCAAGACGACGCCGACACGGGACATTACCCAGACGCTGACAACGTCACTGGTCGACAAGTTGTCGCTTTCCGTCAATGCGCTTGGTATCCTCGGGCTTGACGTAACGGCGTTGCTCGGCACCGTGAAGCCAGCTGTGACGACGCTTCTGAAAACCGTGACCGCACCAGTCGACACATTGCTTTACAATCTACTCGATACGCTCGGCGTGCATCTCGGCGTGGCCGATGTCCGGGTCACCGGCGCGACATGCGGACGTGCCGTGCTGGTGCAGTAACGTCGGGATATCAGTCGAGCCTGCCCAAAAAGGCTCCGAGCGCTGGCAGCAAAAGCTCAGTCTCGACGACCGCGGCATTGCCATCCAGCTGCGCAACCGCTCCGATGTCCCCCGGCAACGGCCAATTGGCCGGTCCTCCGGCGAAATTGAAGACACAGAGCAGTCTTTCACCGCCGCCGTCGCGGATGAAAGCGAGCAGGTCACCCTTGGCGTCGAGAAAGCGGATCGAGCCGGATATCAGCGCCTCATGCTCCCCGCGCAAGGCCAGCGCAGCCCGGTAGGACGCGAGCACAGAGACCGTGTCGGCATTCTGGACGTCAACGGCGCGAGCGCGATGGCTGGCCGGTATCGGCAGCCAGGGCCTGGCCGTGGAGAAGCCTGCATTGTCGGCGCCGGCCTCCCACACCATCGGCGTGCGGCACCCATCCCTGCCCTTGACGCCTGGCCAGAAGCGGATGCCGACGGGATCGCGCAGATCTTCATAGGCCAGCTCCGCCTCCTCCAGCCCGAGTTCCTCGCCCTCGTAGAGGCAGATCGAGCCGCGCAGGCAGGCGAGCAGCATGATCGAGAATCTTGCGACCGCGTCGGGCTCGCTGTCCGGCCTTGTCCAGCGGCTGACATGGCGCGCCACGTCATGGTTGGAGAAGGCCCAGCAGACCCAGCCGTCGGAGACGGCCGCCTCGAAGGCTTCGACGCAGCCACGCACATGCGCAGCCGAGAACTGCGGACC
>NZ_RZRA01000221.1:0-6588 GCF_003998945.1 Mesorhizobium sp. M7A.F.Ca.CA.003.01.2.1
GCTCGTCGGCGGTGAACCCCGGACCGTCGGTTGCGATCTCGAACAGGATGCCGTTCGGCTCGCGGAAGTAGAGCGAACGGAAATAATAGCGCTCGACCTCGCCGCTCGACGGCAGCCGGAACTCGGCCAGCCGCGCCGTCCATTGATGCAGCGTTTCCTGGTCCGGCGCCCTGAAGGCAACATGGTGAACCGCACCGGCACCTTGCCGTGCCGGCGCCAGTCCCGGCTGCACCAGGACATGCAGCTCCGCCGCCGGCCCGCCCTCGCCCATTTCGAAGACGTGAACCTGGCCCTCCGGCGAGGCATAGTCGCGCGCCTTGCGCATGTTCATCACCGTGGTCACCACCGCCTCGGTGTTGGTGATGTCGGGAACGCTGATGACGATCGGCCCGAGCCCGCGGATCTGGTGCTCGGCCGGTACCGGGCTTTGCGCCCAGGGATGGCTGCCGCCCTTGCCGCCATCGCTGACCAGGCGCAGACGCTGGCCCTCGGGATCTTCGAAGTCCAGTGACGCATAACCGCCGATGTCGCCGATCTCTCCTGTTGCCAGGCCTTCGTCGGTCAAGTGTTGCTTCCACCAGGCAAGGCTCTCCTGGCTGCCGACCCTGAGGCTGGTCCGCACGATGCTGTGCGTGCCGCGCCGCTCGCGGCCGACCGGCCAGTCGAAGAAGGTAAGGTCGGTGCCCGGTGTCGCTTCGCCGTCGGCATAGAAGAGGTGGTAGGCCGAGGTGTCGTCCTGGTTTACGGTCTTCTTGACCAGCCGCAGACCCAGCACCTTCGTATAAAAATGAAGATTGCCAGGCGCATTGGCGGTGATGGCGGTCAGATGGTGGATACCTGTCAGTTGCAAGCTCATCGTCGTCTCCCTGCTGTTGGGGAACAATTTTCTCCCTCCATATCAGAACTGCGGTCACCCCGCTGAAGGCCTCGTATTCCGACAGTCCGTCGCCGGAAACTGAACAGCGGCGCCCAGAGCACGTCGTCGCTATGAACAATCGGAAGTCGCGAACCTGCCTTCGGCACCGTTCTATGCGGCGAAAAGCGATGCCTTGCCTGCGTCGCGCGCACTGGTCGCAACTATCGTCTCGCGCCTGACATCCTCCTGACAGACTGCTGTCAGGAGGGGTATGCGATAGTACCTCCATACAGAGAGAGGAGACTGGCCATGAACGGTTACACCATTCTGCGCGGCATGCAGCACTATGTCGGCAAGATCCGCACGATGCGCAACGAGATCCGCACCCAGCGGTTCATGAACTCGCTGCCGGCGGATATTCGCAAGGATATCGGCTGGCCGGACATGTATGCGGACCGTGGCCCTCGGGGCAATTGAAGCCAATTTTTCGACCCGGCGATTGGATGTGGGCGCGTCAACGCCCAGATAACAGGTCCGGTGCGTGAGGATGGGAGCGAGCCTATGCCCGAACAGAAGACGATCGGTTTCCTTTTCATCGAAGGTTTTGCCGACTGGGAGTATGGGCTGCTGGCGGCCTCGGCGGTCGAATGGTTCGGCGCCCGTGCCGTGTCGCTGACGCCTGATGGCAACCCAGTGACCGGGATCAGCGGCTTTCGGCTGACGCCCGATCGATCGGCCGGGGCGGATGAGAATGATGATCTCGACGCCATCGCCGTGATCGGCTCCGATGAGTGGGCCGGCAAGGCACCGCCCGATGTTGCTGATCTGCTCAATGCTGTTGCATCGCGCGGCGGCGTGGTCGGCGGCATCTGCGCCGGCACGCTGGCGCTAGCCCGCGCCGGCCTGTTCGAGAAGGCCAGGCATACGAGCAATGGCCGCGACTGGATCAATGGTCATGAGGCCGGCTATGCCGGCGACAGCCTCTATCAGGATGTGCCGCATGCCATGGCCGACGGCAAAATTGTTTCCGCGCCAGGCTCGGCGCCGGGCACCTTCGCGCTCGCCTTTCTGAAGACGCTCTACCCCGAAAGAGGCAGCGATCTCGCTCGGATGCGAACGCTGTTTGCCAAGGAGTATGCTGAAGCCTCCTGACAGTATGCTGTCAGGAGGGCCGTGCAATGGTGCCAGCTTAGGGCACCCGTGCATCGGCGGTCGAAAGGACGATCGATGAAGAGTTGGAACGACAGACTGAGCACACCAGGCATCAACGGCGTCAAGCCGACGCCGCGCACGATGGCCGATGTCGTCGAAGGCCAGCCTATGCTGGTGCCGACAGCGCGCCAGGTCGATGATTTCATCCGCTCGATTCCCGAAGGCGTCGAGATGGATGTGCGTGCGCTGCGTACAGCACTTGCCGTCGAGCATGGCGCCGAAGTGACATGCCCGGTCACCATAGGCTATCATCTGCGCACTGTTGCCGAAGCCGCCAACGAGGACCTCCAGCGCGGCATGACGCCGAGTGACGTGGCACCGTTCTGGCGCGTGCTCGATGCGAAAACACCGACGACGAAGAAATTGTCCTTCGGCGCGGAGTTCGTCGCCGCGCAGCGCAAGCGCGAAGGGCTGAAACCATGAGGCATGCCGCCCAAAAGTGTTCTGCGGTTTTGGGATAACGGCATGCGCGAAAACACGATGCATGCCACCCAGAGGTGGACCGGTTTCGGGCGGCATGCATAGAGACAACGCCGAGGGACCATACGATGCGCCGCGCCGACAGGCTCTTCCAGATCGTGCAGCATCTGCGCGGTGGCCGATTGGTCACCGCCCAGAAGCTCGGCACATGGCTCGAAGTTTCCGAGCGAACCATCTATCGCGACATTGCCGATTTGCAGTCGACCGGAGTGCCGATCGACGGCGAGGCCGGCGTTGGCTACATGATGAGGGAGGGTTTCGACCTTCCGCCGCTGATGTTCACGCGTGACGAGATCGTCGCGCTGGTCGCCGGCGCCCGCATGGTGCGTGCCTTTGGCGGTGCCGCCATGGCGCGGGCCGCCGACGAAGCGCTGGTCAAGATCGGCGCCGTATTGCCCGATGCGGAGAAAGACCGCATCGCCCGCACCGAGATCCACACACCGATGTGGGTGGTCAGCGACGCCGCCCGCGAGGCGATCGACCTGATCGAGCGCGCGGTCGAAAAGCGCCAGGTGCTGACCATCGACTATTCCGACGAGGCCGGCCGCGGCACCGCCCGCGATATCCGCCCGCTCGGCCTGTGGTTCTGGGGCAAGGTGTGGACGCTGGTCGCCTGGTGCGAGATGCGCGACGATTTCCGCGCCTTCCGCATCGATCGCATCGCCTCGGTGGTCATCGCCGGCCGCATCTTCAAGCCGGAGCGCGGCAAGCAGCTTGCCGACTTCTACCGCGCGGTGGAGCGCAGCGAGGACTATGGCATGGCGCCGGACCGCGCCGCGCGAAGCTGAGACCCGACGCAGTTAGAAAAAAGCCCGCTCGAAGCGGGCTTTTTCTTGGATATCAGACAACCTCACTCGTCGTCGTCATTGTCCGTGTTCTTCGACTTCAAGGCCGAGAGCTTGGCGAACACGGCGTTGGCGTCGAGTTCGGCGTCCTCGTCCTTCGGCTTCTCGGGAGCCGGCACCAACCGCTCGGTCAGGGCCGCCGGCAGCAGCGTGTCGCCGACCGGCTGCGCCTGTTCGCGGCCGCGCGAGGCGCGGTTGACTTCCATGTCGAGGTCGATCTGCGAGGCGAGACCCAGCGTCACCGGGTCCATCGGCTGCAGATTGGCTGAGTTCCAGTGCTTGCGCTCGCGGATCTGCTCGATCGTCGACTTGGTGGTGCCGACGAGACGCGAGATCTGCGCGTCCTTGAGCTCGGGATGGTTGCGCACCAGCCACAGAATCGCGTTCGGCCGGTCCTGGCGCTTCGACAGCGGCGTGTAGCGCGGACCCTTGCGCTTGGATTCGGGCACCCGCACCTTGGGGTCCGAAAGCTTCAGGCGCTGGTTCGGGTCCTTCTCGGCACGGGCGATCTCGTCGCGGGTCAGCTGTCCGGTCATGATCGGGTCCATGCCCTTGATGCCTTGCGCCGCTTCGCCATCGGCGATTGCCTTGACCTCGAGCGGATGCAGTCCGCAGAACTGCGCGATCTGCTCGAAGGAAAGTGCGGTATTGTCGACCAGCCAGACGGCGGTCGCCTTGGGCATCAGCAGCGTATTGGCCATTTTTACAAATCCTTCTCGTTCGCCCGCGTTCCCGCGCGGGCGGTGGTTTAGAGCCACCAAAATGGGAAATTCGCGGTCTGTATAACCGCTCTCGGGTCCTTTCGCAACGTTTTTGGAGCAAAGACCGGAAGCCGTGGGTACTTACCGAAAACGTTCCGCGCTCTTGAACAGAACGACAAGCTGGCTTCGCTGGCGAGTTCCGGTCTTGGCAAAGATCGGTTGAGATAGGGGCACCCCTGTCATGCCGGAGCCGCTGCTTCCATCAGGGTTCGCCCTTGTGAAAGCGCCGAGCCAAGATGCCATGCAGGAAACCGAGGTCAACCCTGCTCGATGGCCGGTATCGGTTGGGACGGTCGTTGATCTCCCGCCCAAAACGACAAAACCCGCCGGACTGGGTCCAGCGGGCTCGGAACCGCGACAAAGTTCGTCTGGTGCGGCTCTGGCTTCCACGGCTTGGGCCCGCCGGAGCGGACCAGGACGTGGCTTTAGATAGCCCTGCGGGCGATCTTTTCGATGTCGGCGCGGTTGATGCCGAGATCGCTGAGCTGACGTGCGTTGAGACGGTTCAGTTCGCGGACGGTCTCGGTGTACATACGCCAGTTACGGAAAGCGCGGATCGGGTTCATGGTAGTCCCTCCAGAATGATGTTCGTTTCGATGGTGCTCAAATAGGCGTCATCGATGAGGACTTGAATGGCTGATTTTGCATAGCAATGATGCAAATGCTGCATTGCAGCATTAAGCTTCTGTTCATCTTGTGGGCAGCGAGGCGCTGACCTCGCGCGCTGTCAGCCTACGTCGAGCACGATCTTGCCGATATGCTCACCCTCTTCCATGCGCTCATGCGCCCGCCAGGCTTCGCTGAGCGGGAAGATCATGTCCATCACAGGGGCAACCTTGCGCGTGCCGAGCAGCGGCCACACCTGCGCTTCCAGCGCCGCCGCGATCGCCGCCTTGAACTCGACGGTTCGCGGCCTCAGCGTCGAACCTGTGTGGGTAAGCCGCTTGACCATGATCTTCGAAAAGTCCGCGCTTGCGACAGCGCCGGCCTGAACGGCGATCTGGACGATGCGGCCTTCGACCGCCGCGGCCTCATAATTGCGCGCCACATAGTCGCCGCCGACCATGTCGAGGATGACATTGGCGCCTTTGCCACCCGTTGCCTCCTTCACCGCGGCGACGAAATCCGCCTCGCGATAATTGATCGCCCGGTCGGCGCCGAGCTTCAGGCAGGCGTCGCATTTCTCCTTGCTGCCGGCAGTGGTGATGACATAGGCGCCGAAGGCGGAGGCAAGCTGGATTGCTGTCGTGCCGATGCCGGACGAGCCGCCATGGACGAGCAGCGTCTCGCCTTTCTTGAGGCCGCCACGCTCGAACACATTGTGCCAGACGGTGAAGTAATTCTCCGGCACCGCCGCGGCTTCGGTGTGGGTGAAGCCGGCGGGCAACGGCAGCACGCTCCCTGCATGGACCTTGACATATTCGGCATAGCCGCCGCCGGGCGTCAGCGCACAGACGCGGTCGCCAATGCGCCAGCGTGATATGTCGTCGCCAAGGGCGGCGACTTCACCCGATGCCTCGAGGCCCGGCAGGTCGGATGCGCCGGGCGGTGGCGGATAGGCGCCTTTGCGCTGCTGGACGTCGGGCCGGTTGACGCCGGCGGCATGCACCTTGATCAGGATCTCGCCGGGGCCGGGCTGCGGCACGTCGCGTGTTTCCGGCTTCAGCACCCGAGGGCCACCCGGCTCCGAGATCGCGATGGCCGTCATCCTTGCCGGAATTTTCTGTCCGCTCGCCATGAGATTTCCCGTCTTTCCTCGCCGTTGTCCGATCGGCTGTTTGCATCGACGCCCCTGCCCTATGTATGCTGATTGCCAAATCAGGCAAATGGCCAATCTGGTCTTGGCGGAGGAGGAGCGACGATGGCGATCTTCGACGACGAACCCAAGAAGAAGGCGCGCCCGCACGAGATCGGGCAGGACCTGTCATTGCTTTCCGTCAGCGACTTGACTGAGCGGATCGGCATCCTGCGCGACGAAATCGCCCGCCTGGAAGCCGAACTCAAGGCCAAGGACACCACCAAATCCGCGGCCGAAGCACTGTTCCGCCGCAGATAGGCGCTCGGGCGTAAAGCCCGCCGCCGAAAAGCCCGAATGCGACTGTCTTCAGACCCAGCGTCCCCGCCAAACCTGAGCCGGATCAACCAATGTTCGCAACCTACCGACCGATCCTCTCGCTGCTTCGCGGCACCGCTTTCCTGCTCGCGGCATCTGGTTTGCATGGGCTGCTTCTGCCCCTGCGCGGTCAGTTGGAAGGCTTCTCGACCGCATCGCTCGGCCTGATGGGCACGGCCTGGGCCGGCGGCTTCGTCACCGGCTGCTTCTTCGCACCGCGCATCGTGCGCCGCGCCGGCCACGTGCGCGCCTTTGGCGCCTTTGCCGCATCCGGCGGCATCGTGGCGCTGCTCACCGGGCTGATCATCGACGAGTATGTCT
>NZ_RZRA01000222.1:0-6576 GCF_003998945.1 Mesorhizobium sp. M7A.F.Ca.CA.003.01.2.1
CCTTGCTGCCACGAGATCGGCGGCGAGCGCGCGAACCTCCGACATGTCGAGGCCGACAAGCCGGGCGATATGCTGTTGCGGCAATCGGGAAAAACCGCTGCAGGCGCCGGCCATGCCGGCAGCGATGGCGCCGATCGTATCGGTGTCGCCGCCGAGATTGGCGCTGATGACGGCTGCTTGCCATGGGTCGCCACGCGCGACTTCCAGCACGGCGAAGGCCGCCGGAACGGATTCCTGGCTGGCGACGCCGGTGCCAACCAGATCGGTGATCAGCCGGATCGCATCCCTGATCGCCTTGCCGTGTACGATGTCTTGCGCCCAGACGATGCGCGCGGCGATGTCGCCGCCGGTCACCCAATGTCCGAGTGTCGCCCCTCGCCTCGCCGCCGCGACCGCGCTGGCGGAAGCGTCGCGCCAGCCACCGCCGGCGACGCCGCGGCTGACGGCTGCCGCAACGGCAGCGGCGGAGGCGATGGCAATCGAGGTGTTGTGCGTGGCCCGGCAGGTCTCAGCCACCTTGCCGACGAATCCTTCCAACGGTTCGAGCGGCATCATGATGCCGACCGGCGCGATACGCATCGCCGCACCATTGGTGTCGCCGCTGCGCCCCGCTTCCTCAGCCGGCATACCATTGTTGATGGCGTCGATGGCGCGTTTGGTCGATGGCCCCAAAAGGTCATAGCTGCCACGCGCCTTAACCTCGCGTTCCCAGTCGAGCAGCGCATTGACCCAGCGCGCGTGGTCGAAACGGTCGCCGGATTCGACCAGGATGCGGCCGAGCAGCAACGCCTGCTCGGTATCGTCGGTGATGGTGCCGGCGGCCAATCCCTTCGACACCGGATGATCCGGGAAAGGCTCGATGAAATCCTCAACATGGCCGTAGAGTTCGGCAATGCGAACCGGCGACAAAAGCTGCGTCGGCATGCCGAGCGCATCGCCCAGCGCTCCGCCGACAAGCGCCCCCATGGCGCGGTCAATAGCCTTGCTGGTCGCATCCGACATCGCTCAGAACCTCATATGCAGCGCAAAATGCGCCGGATTGAGCAGGCTGGTGACGTACTCGATCGGCCGGTCGTCGGCGGCGCGCGTCAGCCGGCGGCCACGCAGGAAAGGCGTGCCTTGCGGGCAGCCGAGGATGGCCGCATCCTCGGCATTGAGCATCTCGATCTCGACCCATTCCTCGCCATGGTCGGGAATGAGGCCGGCGACGCGCAGCGTCTGGTGCAGCGAGCCCTCGCGCAATCCGCGCAACGGTACGTCCTCGAGCTCGGAGGACAATGGCAACCGGCTGCGCTCGATGGAGATCGCATGGCCGTCGCTGGCGTTGGTGCGCACCCGGTCGACGGCGATGAAGAACGGGCTTTCGATGCCAAGCAGCGCAGCCAGATCGGGGTCTTCGATGACCTCCAGCCGCAGCGTCCGCGTCTCGGCATTGGCGCCGGCATCGGCCAGCGCGCGCGACCAGCCGATCGAGTCGTCGACCGGCTTGCCGTCGAAGGTGACGAACGAGCCGATACCAACCTTGGTCGTGATCAGCCCGCGGCTGGACAGTTCCTCGAGGCCTTTGCGGACCGTATTGCGGCTAACGGAGAAGCGCTGGACGAGTTCGTTCTCGCTTTGAAGGCGGTCGCCGAAACCGAGGACGCCGGAACGGATCTCATGTTCGAGGACGGTGGCGATCTGCTCGGGCTTGCCCGTGCCGGGAGACAGTTGAACCGCGCGCCGCTTCATAAGGGTACCTGTTCAATGAACCTGTATAATCCTGTTCAATACCGAGGCCCGGATGCTATGTCAACAGATGCCGAAGACTGACCAACAGGCAGCGAAATGTGCGGGATAACCGTGCAGGGCGTGCCGAGAGGCAGGTCAATAGCCCTGAAAAGCCGGTCGGCGATCGCCAAAAAGGGGCATACATCAAGGGGATGGAGCCAGATCCTGATTCAATTTCACCAGGGACAGGCTACGGGATCGACACCTCACGCGGTTCGACGAGGATGTCCGCCTCGATAGCGGCGTTGATGAACGCCGCTCTTGCCGCCGAGACTTCTTTCTTTCCCTCGAGCACGGCCAGACAGGCCTTGCGGGCAACCATATGCTTTTGCCCGGTCGCAACCGGCCAGCGGTTCAGCAGGATGTCGGCAGCCTGAGCGACCCGCTCCACGTTGAAGATCGAGTTTCGCGATCGGCCGAGCGCAATCCTGACCGGCTCATCGAAACGCTGATCTTGCACGATGCCACTCCCCAAAGTCGGCATTCATCGATTCGCGGCCTTCAACCCCGAGCAATGTGATAGGTTCTGCGCCAAAGGTGCAAGATGTCCGATTCCAGTGGCCAGAAAAATCCCAGGCTGATCGTCGTGGTCGCGTTCGATCGCGGTGAGGATGGCGAGTTGTTCCCAGCCTTTGGACCCGCCGACCAGCAGAGCGAGGATCGCGCCATACGCACCGCCAGGGCTCTGACGGCAAAGCATTCCGGCGTCATCGCCTGGAGCCGTGAGGCCGATCCGACGCTGGGCGAATATGGTCCGCCGAACACGCTCTTCGTCAGCGGTGACGTGCCTGACATGGAGTAGTCGACTGGCGCCAGCATCTGAACGCCTCGCCCATAGGGTTTGATGCGAGCCGGTTTTGCCTCGCCAGCAAGCAAAAGCCCGCTACGGTGAACCGGAGCGGGCCTTGGAGGAGGACAAGGGGTGGGACCCTCTCCTCTTGTTTCCACGGGGGGGTGTGGACCGCAATGACCATACGAAAGTTTTGCAGAGTGCAGGATCACAAGCCGGCTTGCCTGCATCACAATCCGGTGCACGCCGACATTGGGGCGCTCACGAGATTGCGATCAGTTGGCGATAACCCGGCTAGATGCACCCGAGTACGACAAGCACGATGACGATGAGCAGCACGAGCCCAAGGCCGCCGCCGCCATAGGAGCCGGCGCCGTAGGATTGAACCTCGCAGCTGCGATGTTCAAAAGACGAGCGCTCCAAAGGCCTACCGTTCCGCGATTGTGGCGGGCATCGCGCGGAAGAAGTCACGCCAGCAACAGAAACGGCCATCCTGGTGACGGCAACCAGAATTTAATTCCGGCACGCCTGTGGACCGCAGAAAGCCCACCAGCGTGGCGGGCTTTCCGATCGGCCGGAGATGGCGAGAAGCCGATTGCAGAAGCAATTACGCGAGGTAGTGAGTTTCAGCTTCACAGAGAGAGAATACTGAAATTGAAGTGTGGTATATATATCTCAAAATTTCTGAAATAAACGCCAGTAAAAGTCGCAATATTAGCTTGCACAAACAATGCGCAGGTCTATTGACGATCGAACGTTGCCAGTGTGGTTGCAGACCGAACGATTCTGCGCGCCGGGGCGCCTGTCAAACGACGCCGTAGAACAGCCTGTAGTGGACGCGCTTCATATAGTCCCGATACTCCGGCGTGACGGCCAGCAGCGCCTCTTCACGCAGGATGCGGTGCACCTGGAAGAAGGTGATCACCGCGTAGACGGCTAGATTGTAGAAGGAAAAGGCCGACAGCAGGAACAAGAGATGGCCGGCAAGATAGCCGGCATAGATCGGATGCCGCACCAGACGGTAGGCACCGCCTGTCATCACGCCGCGATTGCCCGGCAGAATGGCGAAAGAACGCCCCAGCGATATCTTTCCCCAGATTACGAACCCCAACGCCAGGGCCTGCAGCGGCGCCGCAACATGGACCGGGATGATGGCCACGCCCGGCTCCAGGTCGATGAAACCGACACCGAAGCTGGCGATCACGGAGACAACCACCGTGAGCGGGTTCCAGTCGCGAACCTTCGGCCGACGCGACAGAAGCAGCCAGGTAAAGGTCAGGATCTCGGAAATTGCCACCAGCGCCACATTGATGCGCGTCGGGTCGAGCATCAGGTGATACACGCCGCGGTAGACGAACATGCCCGCGAAGGCCAGCGCGCAGATCCGAAAGAAACCTTCCCGCAAATCCACCAGGATCTCACGCTTTCGGGCTGCGGACAGAATCCTGCCGTCACTGACGTGCGAAAGCGCCTCGCTTTTTGATATGAGCAATGCAGACACCCCAATGATCCCTCAGGGCGACCTTTGCACGCAACCATTGCCGGGCAGTTAATCAACAAGATCAGATCGGTATTAAACTGGCTGTCGGGGAGCCAGGGCGCCACTTCCAGACGACCTGCTCCACGCGGTCGCCAAGAAAGACTGGCGACCCATGTCATTTGGTTTTGCCAGACTAGCTCAGATAGTCGTTGCGGAAATAGCTCCCGAAATCCGGACGTCGAGCAACCAGCTTGCCGTCGGAATCGCGCAAAATGCCGGAGGCGAAGAGATAGTCGCCAATCGCTTCCATCTTGGCCGGATCCATCGTCCCGATGGCCCCGCTTTGGCTGCGTAGATAATGGCCGTCGATCAATGCCTTCAGCGAGGCGTGGATCAGCGCCGGATTGGTCAAGGCATCCTTGTTTGCAGCGATCAGCAGGGTTGCCGCATCGTCGGGGTGGTCGACAGCGAACTGGTAGCCGCGTCGCGTCGCCTGAACGAAGTCGGCCGCAGGCTTGGGATTGGCCTGGAGATAGGCTTCGCTCGAAGAGATCAGCGTCGTGTGCTCATCAGGCACGCCATAATCGGCATAGACGAAGCTGCGCTGCTTGACGCCCCTGAGTTCGGCTTCGACACCCTCCCAGGTCGAGACTTCGAGCGTGAAATCGACCGACCCATTGGCCAGCGCCTCATAGGCTGAGGTGCCGAGCGTCACCGTCTCGAAATTGCCCTTGCCGCCGTCGTGGCGAATGATGGTCGATATCAGCGCGTTTTCCCAGGCACTGCCGAAGCCGCCATAGATCAAGCCGTCGAGGCTTCTTGGGCTTTTGATCTCGTTGCGTGCCGCATTGAAGACCACGCGGCCTGTTTCGGATTGCACCACCGCATAGACGCCCTTCAGATCCGCCCCGGCGGTTCTCTGGGTGAACAGGCTGATGGTGCCGTTGATGCCGAAATCGGCGACGCGGTTTGCGACCAGCGTGCCCGCACCGGTATCGCTGTAGGGCAGGATGTCGACCTCGAGCCCGGCTTCGCGATAAAACCCTTTGTCGCGGGCGACGAACAGTCCGATGTGGTTGGTATTGACCGTCCAGTCGAGGGCGACGGTGACCTTTTGTGCCGCCGATTGTGCTCGAGCCCGACCCGTCCCGGCAATCAAGGGAAGGCCGGTGGCAAGGGTCAGCAACAAGGCCTGCCGGCGCGTCAAGTCAGTCATGATCGTGTCCTTTGGATGGATTGGGGTTGAGGATGATGTCGAGGATTTCGGCCTCGAGCGCGCTTGCCTGGCGCGCGGCATCGCCGCCAAGGCTGCGCGGGCGCGGCAACGGCACCCTGATTTCACGCACGATGCGGGCCGGGCGCGCCGACAGCACATAGATGCGGTCGGACAGGAACACGGCTTCGCGCACGTCATGGGTGATCAAGAGCGCCGTCCAGCGATGATGCCGCCACATCTGTTCGAGCCAGCGCTGCATGGCGGTGCGGGTCAGCGCATCGAGCGCGCCGAACGGCTCGTCGAGCAGGAGCATGTCGCGCTCCTGCACCACGGTGCGCAGCAAGGCCGCGCGCTGGCGCATGCCGCCGGACAGCTGCGCGGGAAAATGCCGCTCGAAGCCGGCAAGCCCGAATTCGGCAAACAACGGCGCAACGCGCGCCCGCGCCGCCTGTCTCCTCATACCTTGCACTTCGAGCCCGAGCGTCGTGTTGTCGAGGATGCGCCGCCATGGCATCAGCGCGTCGCGCTGCGGCATGAAGGCGAAGTGCCTGCCGTGGTCGTCGAGCCGCGCGCCGTCGAACAACATCTCGCCCTCGCCATGCTCGGCGCCGGTCAGAAGCTGGAACAGCGTCGACTTGCCGGCACCCGAGGGTCCAAGGATCGAGACGAACTCACCAGCGCCGACGCTGAGCGAAATATCGGCCAGCACGTCGAGCCCACCGAACGCCTTGTGCACATGCCGCAGTTCGAGCCGGCTCATCGCCAGGCCCCCTTCCCGGCAGTTTCCCTGTCGGCTCGCTCCCAGGGCATGGCAAGGCGCTGCAGCAACACGGTCAACCCGAACAGGACAAGGGTCAGCGCCGCGCTGACACCGACGGCGGCAAGAACCAGATCAGGACGGAAATTGTTTTTGGCGTTGAGCATGTAGATGCCCAGACCCTTCGCGGCACCGGCATATTCAGCGAAGATGGCGCCGACCACCGCATAGGTGATGGAGATCCTCAACCCGGCAAAGAAGTAAGGCAGCGCCGAAGGCAGCCGCGCCAGCAGGAAGATGCGCCAGCGCCCTGCCCCCATGGCGCGCAGCATTTGCCCGATCTCGGCCTCGGTCGCCTCATAGCCTTCGACCAATGCAACCAGCATCGGAAAAAAGGTGACCAGCGCCACCAGCATGATCTTGGGCGCCAGCCCGAAGCCGAACCACAGCACCACCAGCGGCGCGACCGCCACCAGCGGCAAGGTCTGGCTGACGATGAAGACGGGAAACAACGCACGCCGCAGCGGCTGGAAGAAGTCGACCAGCATCGACAGCACGAAGGC
>NZ_RZRA01000223.1:0-6562 GCF_003998945.1 Mesorhizobium sp. M7A.F.Ca.CA.003.01.2.1
GCCGACCGTAGTGATGATCGTGCAACCCATCCGCTTGGCCAACTGGATGGCCGCCGAGCCGATGCCGGATCCGCCGGCATGGATAAGGATGGTTTCGCCGGGTTGAAGCCTGGCGTTGTCGAACAGCATGTGCTCGACGGTGCCGAAGGTGACGGGCGCCACCGCCGCCCCGATGTCGGTCACGCCGGGCGGGGCAGGGACCAGCAGGCGGGCCGGCAGGTTGATCTTCTCCTGCGCGAAACCGTCGAGATGGAAACCGTGCACGCCCGAAACATGTTCGCAGAGGTTGTCGCGGCCTTCGCGGCAGGCTCGGCAGAGGCCGCAGGTGCGCGCGCCATAGATCGACACCAATTGTCCGGGCAGCAGGCTGGAAACGCCGGGGCCAACCGCCTCGACCTCGCCGGAGGCCTCCGCGCCGACGACCAGCGGCAGCTTGCGCTTGGCGAAGGCCATGCCGCGCCAGCCCCAGACGTCGATATGGTTCAGCGCTACTGCCTTGATGCGCAGCGTGACTTCGCCGAGTGCCGGCGGTGGAGGAGGCGGCAGGTCCACCGTCTCAAGACGGCGGTCCTCTATAAGTTGCAATGCGCGCATGGGGCCTGTCGGTTCAGTCTGGCTGAAAAAGGTCGCTTAGACCGGTTCCCGCGCCATGACAAGGCAAGTGTTCTGGCCGCCGAAGCCGAAGGAGCTCGACAGAACGGTGCGGACCTCGGCGTTGCGCTTCTTGTTCGGCACCACGTCGAGCACGATCGCGGGGTCGGGATTGTCATAGTTGATGGTCGGCGGAATGACGCTTTCGCGCATCGTCATCAGCGAGAAAGCCGCCTCGACAGCGCCCGCCGCCGACAGCGTGTGACCGATCATCGATTTGTTCGACGAGACCGGCATAGAGCCGATCCGCTCGCCGAACACCGTCGACAGCGCCAGATGCTCCATCTTGTCGTTTTCGGGCGTCGAGGTGCCGTGGGCATTGACGTAGTCGATCTCGTCTTCACCCAGTCCGGCATCGACGAGGGCGGCGCGGACCGCGGCGATGGCCGGTGAAGCGTCCGGTTTGGAGCGGGTGCGGTGGAAGTCGTCGGCCTTCTCGCCGCAACCGCCCAGGACGCCGAGAATAGTCGCGCCGCGAGCCAATGCCGTCTCAAGCGATTCCAACACCAGCGCCCCGGATCCCTCGGCCAACACGAAGCCGTCGCGATCCCTGGAGAAGGGTTTCGACGCCTTTTCGGGGATGTCGTTGTGCGTGGAGAGCGCCGAAAGCAATGAGAAACGGATCAATGCCTCGGCGGTCGCGGAACCGTCCGCGCCGATCGACAGCGCACGGTCGCATTCGCCGCGTCGGATCGCCTCGACACCGAGCTGAATCGCGGTGGCGCCTGAAGCGCAAGCCGTCGACAGCGTGATCGGCAGACCACGCGTGCCAAGGCGATCGGCAAGGCGGCCGGCGATCGAACCGAACTGGGTGGTCTCGAAAATATCCAGCTCTTTCAAGCTACGCGCGACCCGAAGCAGTCTTTCGGCGGCGGTGTCATCCTTGTCCTTGTCAGAATTGTAGAGCGAGAAGCGCTCGGCCCAGTCGAGTTCGACTGGCGGCGATGCGAGGAAGAGCGGTCCGCCGAAATCGCTGGAATCAAGACCGGCTTCGCTCACCGCTTCTAAGCCCGCAAGCTCGGCTAGCTCATAGGTGAGTGGGCTGGCGCCTTTCGAGCTCGACGGCAGGAAATCGACCATGCCGGAGATGCGGGTGTTCAATTGATCGATGGGAAAGCGGGTGATCGGGTGAATGCCCGACTTGCCGGAGGTCAGTGCCGCCCAATTGTCTGATTTGCCGACGCCAAGCGAGGTCACCACGCCGATGCCGGTGACGGCGACGATCGGCCTGCCCATGTGATCTCTGAGATTGGCCATCCGGGAGCCCTCTTATCGTTGCAGCATGGGTCGTGGAGCCGCGTTACGCGGCATTGACCAGCGCCATGCCCTCGAATTGGTGATAGCCGATCGCCGTTGCAAGGACGGATTGGGGAACGCCTTCGAACGGCGTCTCGGCTGCGGCATCAAAAACAGGATAGGCGGCCTTGCGGTCGACAGCGAGTGCCGCCAGTGCCACAGCGAAAGGAAACTGTGCTTCCTTCATGTGCCCGGTCAGCGTCGAGAAGCCACGCGCGGCGATCGCCGGATTGGCATCGAGCGCTGCCTTCTCGGCTGTTGTCGCCGCATGCGCCCCCGATGCGCCCGACAGGGTCAGCAATTTGCCGTTCGGCAATGCAGCCTGCTTGAGCAGTGCGGCGATCTCGGCGTCGAGTTCTCCCCGTGGCCGCCGGGCGCGGCCGGAGACGACCGGTCCAAGTTCTGCATAGATCTTGCGGCCGCGGCTCATCGCGTGTTCGCGCTGCTCCAGCACCAGGAAGGCGCCGCCGGAGCCGGTCACGACGCCACCGCCCTCAGTGCCCTGTCTTTGCCAAACCGGCTTCCATGGGCCGCGATGCAGATAGCCGGCGAGTTCATAGCCGAGCAGCATATCGGGATGTTCGGTCTGGAAGGCACCGCCGACCAGGATATGCGTCGACTGACCCGAGCGGATGCGTGCGGCGGCCGTTTCAACCGCGGCGACACCGGCACCTTCCTCGCCCATGAAGGTTCTGGACGAACCGGTGACCTTGTGGACGATGGAGATGTTGCCGGCGAGCAGGTTGGACAATTGGGCCAGAAACAGTGTCGGGCGCAATTCGGTGGTCAATTTCTCGTTGAGCAGTACATCGCGGTCATTGCGGCTTTCCGAAGCGGCGAGAATGGCGGCATCGACCGCCTCGTCGCGCTCGCCACCGCCCGCCGCCACAACCATGTCCATGGTCGCGCAGAGTTCGTCATTGCCCTTGATGCCGGCGTCGTCCAGTGCAAGGCCGGCAGCATAGGTGCCGAGCCTCTGCCAGGTTTCCATCTGGCGCTGATCGCCACGCTTGGCGATCTGCAGGTTCCAGTCGATCTCAGGCAGCGGATGGACAGTATAGGGTGCAAAGCGCGTCGCTTCGAGCACCGGCTGCGGGCCCGGTTGCGCGAGCTTCTGCCAGTGGGCGTCAGGACCTTCCCCCAGCGAGGAGACAAGGCCGATACCTGATATGACGACGTCGCGGGGGCTGCTCATGTGCGGCTTTGTGGGTCAGGCGGCAGAGCGCGTCAAGATCGTGCGCTCAACTGACGTCAGGCGGTCTTGGCGGCGACCAGCGCGTCGATCTTGGCGCACAGGTTCTTCATGACGAAGTAATCGTCGGTCGAAGCCTTGCCGTCATTGACCTCCTGGGTCCACTTTTCCAGCGGCACCTTGATGCCGAATTCCTTGTCGATGGCAAAGACGATGTCGAGAAAATCGAGGCTGTCTATGCCGAGATCGTCAATCGTGTGGCTCTCGGGCGTGATGGTGTCGATATCGATCTCGCTGGTGTCGGCAATGATCTTGGCGACTTTGTCGAACGTGGTGGACAAGGGCTTTTCCTTCGGTTGCGGGCGGAATCTGTCCGCATCTTGTTTGGGCGCTGTCTAATCGGTTTTTTCCGGCAGGAAAAGGCCTGATACGCCGGGCGCAGATGGGTAGGTTTCCTTCGAAACGCAAGAAGGGCCGCCGGTTTACCCGGCGGCCCTTCTGTTGACGCAACGTCAGCCTTATTTCGATGCGTGTCGTTTTTCCAAAAGCGGAACACTTTTGGCGACATGCATCAGCTGTCGCGAAGCTTGACCAGATCGTTCAGCAGCCCGCCCGTTCCGTTGTGGACGGTCAGCCGCTCGACCTTGCCGGCGATGGTTTCCAGCGCCTCGAGCTCCTTCAGCCGCAGCATCACCGGGTTTTCCGCCATCACCCTGGCCGTGTTGAGGAGGGAACGGGTCGCGTTCGTCTCCTCGCGGCGACGGATGATGTTGGCCTCGGCCTGCTTTTCGGCCGACACCACCTGGTTGAGGATCTCGCGCATCTCGCCCGGCAGGATGACATCCTTGAGCGCGATATCGCTGACCTCCACGCCGATCTCGGCCATGTCGGCGCGGACCTTGGCTGCCGCTTCCTCATCGATCGTCACCTTCTTTTCGAGGATCTGATCGAGTGTCAGCGCGCCAAGCGTCTTGCGGAAGGCATATTGCAGGGCGCGGTAGAGGGCTTCGGAGAAGTCCTTCACCATGCTGACCGCCTTGACCGGATCGACGACCCGGTATTCGGCTGCGATGTTGACGCGGATCGTCACGCGATCCTTGGTCAGCACTTCCTGCCCGGCAACGTCGAGCGACTGGCGCTTGAGGTCGACGACCTTGATCTGCACCATGCGTCCGACGTTCCAGAAGCCATGCACGCCCGCCGTCAGCGTCCTGACCAGGACACCGTCGATGAACAGCAGTCCGGCCTGACCATCGACGACCGGATGGACGGACATCAATTCCGCCTTCCGGGCCTGGCCGAGCCGGCGCATGATCGCCGCATCGATGGCGAGATCGACTGACGTGTCGATCAGCGTCACCTTCCACGGGCCGGCATCCGTCCACAGCACGAGCTTGCGGTCCGGTGCCAGCACGGCGTGCAGATTGCCGTCACGCTCGATGACGGCGACATCCGTGCGCCCGGTGCGAACGACGGTGAAATGACGCGCGGCCACATCCGGAAGCTTGTCGAACAACGCCTTCTCGTATGCCGAAACGAATTCCGGGTTCTTCAGATCGTGCCGAGACACTTCGAGGCTGCCGCGCCGGTTGGCGAGCCAGTGCTCGCCCGGCAGCAGGACAGCCTTGATCTCCCCCTTGTGGAGGGCGAGGGCACGTTCGTTTTCCTTTACGAGGACGCGCTCGCGTCCAAGAACCTTGTCGAGAATGGTCATTGTCTTACTCCTGTCGGGCATGGCCCCATGCGAGGCGTCACGTCATGCGTCGATCTTCCCTTCGTTTCTCGTTTCACGTCGTCTCTTGCGTCGTAGCCCGGGCACGAATGATCCGGGGACTGGTGGCATCGAGCCGTGGCGGGCCTTCGGGAGCGGATCGCGGGGCAGCGAAGCGGGCGCAGGAGGCCTTAGCCTCCCTTGCCGGCGACACCGCGCCTTGATCGTCACCGCGGGCCTGGCCGCGAGCCGATGGCGAAAGACGCTTGAGATGATCCGCGCCCGAAGGCTTGGGTCACCCGTCCAGTCTTTCGCATTCCAGTCCCCGGACCGTTTTTCGGATGGCTTTTCAAGGCCAATGGAGAAGGAATCGAACCTTCGACAGTCAGATTAACAATCTGATGCTCTAACCAAACTGAGCTATCCGTGGTGCAGATGAAGGGACTCGAACCCACAACCTCCGGATTATGTCCGGCGCTCTCCCAGTTGAGCTACATCCGCGATCCCAATCCCCAAAGCGGCGCCGTATACAGGGCGGCAATGCCGCCTGCACGGGCGGAGACGAAAGCTCCAACCGTTGTGCTCGCTTCGGTTCTCGTGACCGGGAGCGCGCCTATAGCCCCTGCGACGGGTTGTCGCAAGCGGCATTGTCACGGCGAATTTGCGGCTTCTTTCAACGGTGGCATTTCAGCAACACCGCTTTCGGCGTCAGCGATCGCGCAGCACGCTCAGAAGGTGACGCGGCCGAGCACGCGCAGGCCATCGCCTTGCGGCTCGACGACGACGGCCTCACCTTCGCGCGGTGAGATGCCGGTCAGTGCCACGATGTCTTCCAGATGGGTGACCATGACCAGATTGTCGGAGCCGGAATAGACGCGGATTTCCTTCAGGATCGCAGCGATCTGCGCGGCCTTCTGCGTCTCGTCGCCTTTCAGGAGATCGAGCGGTGCAAAGAGTTCCGGGTCGGTCTCGAAGGCGATGCGGGCGGTGTCGAGGCAGCGGCAATAGCGGCTGGACAGCACGCGCTCGATCGGTGCCGCCCGAGCGGCAAACAGAGCGCCGATCTTGCTCGCCTGCTGCTTGCCGCGCGCCGACAGGTTCATCTGGGTGGCGCAGCTGTCGATGTCGAAATTGGCCGGATCGGTGGTGCCGGTGACCATGGCATGGCGCAGCAGCACGACGTGTCCGCCGTCGCGCAGCAGCGCCCAGCCTGCATCCGTGGCGTGCGCCACGCTGGGAACAACAAGCAGGAACAACGCCAAGGCAAATCGAATCATCCGCTATCCTTCTGCGGTTCCCGGCAAGGGGTTCCGGTGGCAGGACATATAGGGACGGTAAAGCCGGCCGAAAGACAAGGCGCGGTCGGCGGGAAGCGTAGACCTACTTCTTCGCCATCTGCTTCTTCACCAGATCGACCTTCTGGTCGGTGAGAGGGATGGCTGGTGTAGCCGGCTTCGCTAAAGCGCTGCTTGGCGTTCTCGAAGAATCCGATCGCCTTTTGATATTCGGCCTTGCCGCCGCCATAGCTGGCCCGATTCCAGCTGACATCCCCGAGATTGTTCTGCGCGAAGGCCATTGCATCGGAAGGCTTCCCTGGTGAATACCTTCAGCGTCGCCGTGAATGCGGCCTCGATCGGTGACGCTGCGCGCGTCGCTTTTCGTCTCGGCAACTGCAAGCGCGGTCGCGGCAAGACAAAGCAGTGCGGCGACGA
>NZ_RZRA01000224.1:0-6554 GCF_003998945.1 Mesorhizobium sp. M7A.F.Ca.CA.003.01.2.1
GGCGCATCCTGCCCAAGGCAGAAACCCTCGACGACGCCGCCAACTGTCTCGGGCTGTTGTCGGGCCGTTCGCATCGGGTCTATTCCGGCATCTGCCTTATCACCCCGGGTGGCAAGCTGCGCCAGCGCCTGGTCGAGACGCGGGTGCGTTTCAAGCGGCTGCCGCGCGAAGAGATCGACGCCTATATCGCCTCGGGCGAATGGCGCGGCAAGGCGGGCGGCTACGCCGTCCAGGGCCTCGCCGGCGCCTTCGTCGTCAAGCTGGTCGGCTCCTACACCAACATCGTCGGGCTGCCGCTGTATGAGACCATCGCGCTGCTGAGCGGCGAAGGCTTCAAGGTGCATGGCGGCTGGCTGGCGGGAACCCGGCTGTGAATTCCGATCCCAAAGTCACGCCCTTGCGCCCAAAGCGCCCCTGTCCCGAATGCGGCAAGCCCTCGGCGCGCGACAGCTTTCCGTTCTGCTCGACGCGCTGCAAGGACATCGACCTCAACCGCTGGCTGAAGGGCGCCTATGTCATCAAGGCCCGCGATGACGAGGAAGAGACGGATCCCGACGCTCCGAAATGAGGTCGTCAGGCGGCCTCGGTCTTGCGCGCCACCCGCGCCCAGCCCGGCAGCCAGTCGCCGTGAGCGGCCAAGAGATCGTCGACCAGTGACCAGATCTGGTCGAGATCGAGTTCGGCCGCGGTGTGCGGATCCATCATCGCCGCGTGGTAGATGTGCTCGCGGTTCTCGGTCATCAGAGCCCGCACCGTCAGTTCCTGCACGTTGATGTTGGTGCGGATCAGCGCGGTCAATTGCGGCGGCAGCTCGCCTATATAGGTCGGCTGGATGCCGGAGGCATCGACCAGGCACGGCACTTCGGCGGCGCAATCCCGAGGCAGCGAGGTGATGCAGCCATTGTTGCGGACATTGCCGTAGATCACCGACGGCTCGCCGGTCCAGACTGAATTCATGATCGAGGAGGCATATTCCCGGGACTGCTCTACCTCGATGCGATCGGCCGAGCGATAGGCTTCAGCCTGCCCCTTCCAGCGCTCGATCTGCTCGATGCAGCGCTTGGGATATTCATCAAGCGGGATGCCGTACTTCTCGATCAGGTCCGGGCGGCCGTCCTTGATGAAATAGGGCGTATATTCGGCAAAATGCTCCGAGCTCTCGGTGACGAAATAGCCGAGCCTGGTCAGCATCTCGTAGCGCACCTTGTTGGCACAGCGCGGGTTCCAGCCGGGCTTGGGCGCGCGGCCTTCGCGATAGGCGCGCACGAGATCTGGGTAGAGGTCGCGGTAGGAACCGTCCGGCTGGCGATGCTCGAACTTCAGATAGAACGCCATGTGGTTGATGCCGGCCGAGCGATAGCGGATCCCTTCGTAGGGAAGGTCGAGGTCTTCAGCCAGCTCCATTGCCGTGCCCTGCACCGAATGGCAGAGGCCGACCTGCCTGATCTCAGGGTATTTCTCTGCTATCGCCCAGGTGTTGATCGCCATCGGGTTGACATATTGCAGCATGATCGCCTGCGGGCAGACGGCGAGCATGTCTTCGCACACCTTCCACAGATGCGGCACGGTCCTTAAGCCCCGCATGATGCCGCCGACGCCGAGCGTGTCGGCGATCGTCTGGCGCAGGCCGTATTTCTTCGGCACCTCGAAGTCAGTGACGGTGCAGGGCTCGTAGCCCCCGATCTGGAAGGCGACGACGACGAAATCGGCGCCGGCCAGCGCCTTGCGCTGATCCGAATGGGTCTCGGTCTTCGCCTTGACGCCAAGCGTCGCGATCAGCTTGTTGACGACAATGGCGCTCTCTTCCAGCCGCTGCGGATTGATGTCCATCAGCGCGATCGTCGCGCCGGACAGCGACGGGCGCTGCAGCACGTCGCCGACAATGTTCTTCATGAACACCGTCGAGCCGGCGCCGATGAACGTGATCTTGGGATTTCTTGCCATGCTAACCTCCGGCATATGTTCAGGCCACATCGAAAGCGGCCCTGACGAGCCGTTCGGTGTAAGCGGTCTTGGGATTGGACAGGACGTCGTCGACGGGGCCCTGCTCGACGATCTTGCCGTTCTGCATGACGATCACGCGATGGCATAGCGCGCGCACCACCTTGAGGTCGTGCGAGATGAAGAGGTAGCTGAGGCCGCGCTCGTCCTGCAGCTTGCGCAGGAGGTCGATGATCTGCGCCTGGACGGAGAGGTCCAGCGCCGATGTCGGCTCGTCGAGCAGGATGAATTCTGGTTCGAGCGCTATGGCGCGGGCGATCGCGATCCGTTGTCGCTGGCCGCCGGAGAATTCGTGCGGAAACCGCGACAGAATATCGCCCGGCATGCCGGCGCTGACCAGCGCGTCGCGCACCCGTTCGACCCGCTCGCGCCGCGTCGCCCCTATGCTGTTGACGATCAGCCCTTCCTCGATGATCTGGCCGATCGTCATGCGCGGGTTGAGCGAGGAGAACGGATCCTGGAAGACGATCTGCATGCGCGAGCGCAACGGCCGCATCTCGGCCCGCGACAGGCCGTGGATCGGCTTGCCGTCGAAACGGATCTCGCCGCGCTTGGCGTCGATCAACCGGAGCAGGGCCTGGCCGAAGGTGGTCTTGCCGGAGCCGGACTCGCCGACCAGCCCCAGCGTCTCATGACGACAGAGTTTCAGGCTGAGATCGTCGACGGCGACCAATTCGCGCCAGTCGGGTTTCAGAAAGGTGCCGTGGCGCAGCATGAATGAGACGCGCACGCCGCTGGCCTCGAGAATGGTGCCACAACCCTCCGGCAGCGGCTTCGGCTGCCCGTGCGGCTCTGAAGCCAGCAGCCGCCTCGTATAGGGATGCCGCGGATCGCCGAACAGCCGTTCGGTGGCGTTGTGCTCGCACATTTCGCCATGCTGCATGACATAGACGTAGTCGGAGAACTGGCGCACCACGGTGAGGTCGTGGGTGATCAGGATCACCGCCATGCGCAGCTCTTTCTGCAGGCTGCGGATCAGGTTCAGGATCTGCGCCTGGACGGTGACATCGAGCGCCGTGGTCGGCTCATCGGCGATCAGCACGTCGGGATTGTTGGCCAGCGCCATGGCGATCATCACCCGCTGGCGTTGCCCGCCCGAGAGCTGATGCGGGTATTGTCTGAGCCGCGCGGCAGGATCGGGAATCTGCACGTGCTGCAGAAGTTCGAGCGCTCGCGCCCAAGCCTGTTTGCGGCTGACCTTACGATGCACCCGGATCGCCTCGACGATCTGGCTGCCGACCGTATAGATCGGGTTGAGCGAACTCATCGGCTCCTGGAAGATCATCGAGATGCGGTTGCCGCGCAGCTTGCGCCGGGCGCTCTCGGGAAATTTCAGGATGTTTTGCCCGTCATAACAGACGCTCGAGCCGGGCGACACCGTGGCGCGCCGTGACAGCAGGCCCATGACGGTGCGCGCCGTCACCGACTTGCCCGAACCGGATTCGCCGACGATGGCGATCGTCTCGCCGCGATAGAGCTGGAACGAGATGTCCTTGACCGCTTCGACGACGCCATGCTCCACCTTGAAGGCCACGGCGACGTTGCGGGCATCGATGATCGGCTGGTCCTGGCGTCCATCATGGTCGTGACGGACGATCGGTGCGAAGGATTCGGCGAGCGCGACGGACATCTCAGCACCTCAATAAGGGTCGACGGCGTCGCGCAGGCCGTCGCCCAGCGCGTTGAAGGCAAAGACGGTGACCAGCACAAAACCGACCGGCGACAGGATCCAGGGATAGGTGCCGATGACGGAATAGGTCGCGGTGTCCTGAAGCATCAGGCCCCACGAGATCAGCGGCGGCTTGACGGCGAAGCCGAGGAAACCGAGGAAGGATTCGAGCAGCACCACGGTCGGGATCGCCAGCGTCACGGCGACGATCACATGGCTCATCACATTGGGGAAGATGTGCTGCATGATGATGCGCCGGTCGGTGGCGCCGACCGCCATGGCGGCGCGCACATACTCGATCCGCGCCAGCGCCAGCGTCTTGCCGCGCACTTCGCGCGACATCTGCGCCCAGCCCAAGGCCGACATGACGATGATGACGAAAGCGAGGAAGACGTTGGTGGGAGCGGTGACCGGGATCAGTGTCGTCAGCGCCAGATAGAGCGGCAGCTGCGGGAAGGCGAGCACCAGTTCGACGAAGCGCTGCATCCAGACATCGAACCTGCCGCCGAAATAGCCGGAAACCATGCCGACGGTGGTGCCGATGACGGTGATGATGAAGACGACCGTCAGGGCGATCATCAGCGAGACGCGCGAGCCGTGGATGGCGCGCGACAGCACGTCACGGCCGAACTTGTCGGTGCCTAGGAAATGCACCGGCTGGCCGTCCAGCGAGCCGAACAGATGCCGGTCCGCCGGCAGCAGCCCAAACAGCTTGTAGGGCGCGCCATGCACGAAGAAACCGAGCAGCCTAGGATGATCATAGTCGGGGCCGACGACGGGCTGGAAAGTGACCGGATCGAGGTCCGCCGAATCGGCCAGCGCATAGACCCTCGGCCGTGCGGTGAAACCGCCGTCTCTGTCATGGAAGCTTGGCACCTGCGGCGGAGCGAAGCCGACATCCGTGACCTTCGGGTCCATTGGCGCGATGAATTCGGCGAATACGGCCATCACCAGCAGCAGCACGACGAGCCAGAGCCCGGCCATGCCGGTCCAGGAGCGCTTCAGCCGGCGCCAGACAAGCGCCATGTAGCTTTCGTTGCCATGCGCCGGTTCGGCGACGATGGGCCCTTCGGCAGGCAGCGGTGGAGGGGATGGATCGCGCGCCAGCATCTCAACGCTCCCCGAACTGGCGCACGCGCGGATCGAGCAGCACGAGCAGCATGTCGGCGATGATGTTGCCGACGATGAGCGTCGCCGACAGGACCATCATGAAGGTGGCGGTGACATAGACGTCGCCGACAGCCATGGAGCCGACGATCGCCGGGCCGACGGTCGGCAGTGCGAAGATGATCGCCGTCTCGATCTCGCCGGTCAGCATATAGGGCAGCACCACGCCCTGATACATGATGAGCGGATGCAGCGCGTTGGGCACGGCGTGGCGCATGACGACGGCAGCACCCGTCAGCCCCTTGGCCCTTGCCGTCTCGACATATTGCGCGTTCAGCGTATCGAGCAGATTGCCGCGCATGACGCGCATATTGTAGGCGAGGCCGCCGAAAGTGGCGATCGCCACCACCGGCCAGACATGTTTGTCGAGGTCGACGAATTTGGCCCACGACCACGGCGCACCACCATATTGCGGCGAGAAGAATGAGCCGATCTCAGACACGTTGAACTGGAAGACCAGGAGATAGACGATGATCAGCGCCATCAGGAAGCGCGGCACCGTCATGCCGAGGAAGGAGATGGCCGACAGTGTCGAGTCGATCCAGGTGTATTGCCTTGTCGCCGCCCATATGCCGAATGTGATGCCCAGCACCGAGGCCAGCAGATGGCAGACCAGCGCCAGAAGGAGCGTGCGCGGCAGGCGCTCTCCGACCACATCGGCGACCGGTTTGTTGTAGTACAGGCTGTAGCCGAAATCGCCGCGGGTGACGATGCCGACGATCCAGTTGAGATACTGCACGGGCAGCGGCTTATCGAGGCCATGCTCGATGCGATAGGCCTTTGCCTGCGCGTCGGCCTCGGCAAAGGAAGCTCCACCCTGGTTGATCGCCTGCGAGCGGATGTAGTCGGCATAGTCACCCGGCGGCGCCTGGATGATGGCAAAGGTGGCCAGGCTCAAGATGGCGAGGACCGGGATTGCCGACGCTATGCGCGTGAGCAGGAATCGCAGCATGGACGGTTCATTTCCTTGTCTCGCCGATCGCGCCCTTGGTTGCGTCCGGAGGTTGGTTTGTCCGGCCGCGCCAGCGGCGCGGCCGGAGGTCTCTCAGTCAGGGAGGTAAACCTAATTCATCAGCCCCTTCTCTCCGGGTTTGCCGGGCAGCTCATCGGGGAACAATTCATATTTCGCCTGCTTGTCTGCGGCGACAAATACCCGTTCGCGGATGATCGAATCCTCGGCCCAGTTGAACATGAAGATCGGCGTGCCCTGCGGAATGTTCGAGAATCGCTTATTGACGATCAGCGCGCCGGGATATTCCGTCAGGCCGACATTGTAGACGTGCTCCGTCGAGATCTTCTGGAATTGTTTCATCAAGCTGGCGCGCTGGTCATTGTCCTGCGTGGAGACGAACTTGTTGACGATGTCGACGAGGTCCTTTTCGAACGGCATCACATCGACCTCGCCATTTTCCGGCGCACGATGGTCCCAGCTGGTGCGCGGGCCGACAGGGGCAAGCTGCACGGTGTTCTGCACCACCGAGGTCAGTTCCTGTTCGTTGCGCCGGACCAGCCAATCGAAGCGGCCGGAGTATTGCGAAGCGTCCCGCTGGGTGCCGTTGAGGCCGTTGAGCACGACCCGCAGCCCGAGCTTTTCCATCTGGGCGACGACGCCTTCGGCAAGGCTTTTGTCGGTCGTGTAGTCGTTGTTGACCAGCATCACGATCTCGACATTCTTGCCGCCGGCGGTGCCGGAAGGGAAATTCACGAAGCCGTCGCC
>NZ_RZRA01000225.1:0-6550 GCF_003998945.1 Mesorhizobium sp. M7A.F.Ca.CA.003.01.2.1
GTGCCGATCAGCCGTCGCAGCCTAGCCGGCATTTTTCGTCCTCCGACTATTTCGCCAGTCCCTCATCGGGGTTTCGCCGCCCTTTGGCCTTGAGGCTGCGCGCGGCTTGCTCGACCGCGGCGCGGTCGTTGCCCAAGCGGTCGAGCAGTTCCTGTGCCTCGTCGCCGGAGATGCCGGTGCGCACCGCCAGCGCCTCGACCTCCAGCACGTCGGAGCTGGCGATCTCGCCGGTTTCAGGCAGCGCGTCGCCCGCCGTCAGCGGCAGGGCTCCCTCGCGGTCGATCTCGGCCTCGGCCTGGTGCCAGTGCCGCTCGGGGTCGCCCTGCATGCGGCCTTCCCGTTCCCAGATCTGGTAGGCGCGCTCACGAATTCTGTCGTCCCGGTCGTCGCTCATGGTCAGTCCTCCTTCGGGTCAGGGTTGAACGTCGCGCCAATGCGGACGCTCCGGAAAATCCGCGCGATCGGATCGCCATGCCGGCGGTGCGCGGGGGCTACTGGCATTGCCGTCTCGGGCCACCGGAGTATGGCTGGTAGCTGTTGTCTTCCGGGCGATAGGAGCGGTAGCGGCTGAAGCAGGAATCGACATGGTCGGCCGAAAGCGCTTCGCCGTCATCATCGGCAAGGTAGACGCCAAGGCCAGCGCCGTTTTCCCCGCCGTCGCCGGCAGCCGGCTGGCCGGCCTGACCGGCGGCTTCGAGATAGGGCGAGATGCAGGGGCGCAGCTGCCCGCTGTAGGAGAGATAACTGTTGTCGTCCGGATGGTAGGAGCGATAGCGGCTGGCGCACCAGGCGAGATGCGGACGCGGCAGGTCGGTTGCCTTGGGCGCGATGGCGCCGGTGACCGTCGGGTCGGGCGGCGTTTCCGGCGGTTTGGCGGGGATGTCGGGCGGCGCCGGCTGGGCGGCCGGCAGGCGTTCGAGGCCCTGCCCGGCTTTGTTCACCGGCCGCGCCTTCTTGGTCCACAGCTCCGCCACGCTGACGGTGGCCGTTGCCTGGCGCGGCGGCTTTGCGGCAAGCAGCCAGGCGGCGAAGCCCAGTCCGCTGCCGAAGACCGCAAGGGTCAGCACGAAGCCGCAGACCAGTCCCAAAACCGCTTTCACGACACGCTCCTTCAGTCCCTGCTCATAGAATGCGGGGCCTCAAGGCTGGTTCCAGAAAAACGCTGGCGCGCGCGCCGGCGTTGCCGCCGGGCGCAGCCGCCAAGGGAGGCTCAAAACCCCGCCCAGACACAGTTCAGAAACAATATTCAACAGTTCGGAAAAACTGCCGAAAAGATCGGATGGCATAAGCATCCCACAACAACTGGAAAAATGGCCGTGCCGGGCAATGCCCGGCCTGGACGGGAAAGTATGGAAATGGATCACGGTGTCGATGTCGCCGAACTGGACGCGGAACGATCGGGGCTGGAAAGCGGCCCGGCAGGTGTCGATGCGCTGGTAAGAACGGCTCCCGCGACAGCCAGGCGCGGGCAAATCCTGACGGGCGCCGACTTTGCCCGCCAAGGCTTGCCCGGCGAGCGGCTCGACACCGTCTTCGAACAGCTTGCCGAGATGTTCGCAGCGCTGCCGGCGGTGATCTCCGACGGGCGTGTCTGGACCTATCGGGAGCTGGACAGGCGGGCCAACCAGTTCGCCCGCCTGCTGATCAAGCGCGGCGTGAAGCCGGGCGACCGCATCGGGCTCATCCTCGACCGCTCGGCGGAGACCTATGTCGCGCTGCTCGCCGTGATGAAGGCGGGCGCTGCCTTCGTGCCGCTGGCGACCGCCTTTCCCGAGGAGCGGATGGCGCTCATCATCGAAGACGCCGGCGTCAGCCTGATCGTCACCATCGCCGCCTATGCGTCGCGCGCCGGCCAGCTGCCGGTCCCGCATCTGCTGATCGACAGCACTGCTGCCGAAATCTCCAGACAATCCAACGCGCCGCTGCAGCCGCATGCGAAGGCCGCTTCAGCGGACGACACCTGCTACATCCTCTACACGTCGGGCACCACCGGCAAGCCCAAGGGCGTGGTCATCAAGCACCAGAGTTTCGTCAATTTCATCCGCGTCGCCGCCGCCTCCTACGGCTACCGGCCGGGCGACCGCGTCTACCAGGGCATGACGATCGCCTTCGACTTTTCCTCCGAAGAGATCTGGGTGCCGTTCGTCGCCGGCGCGACGGTGGTGCCCGCTCCTGGCCAGATGCCGCTGGTGGGCGAGGAACTCGCCGATTTCCTGCGGCTCCATGACATCACCTGCATCGCCTGCAGCCCGACGCTGCTGTCGTCGATGACATCGGATGTGCCCAGCCTGCGCACGCTGCTGGTGGGCGGCGAGGCCTGTCCGCACAATCTGGTGGTGCGCTGGTCGAAGCCGGGGCGGCAGATCCTGAACACCTACGGCCCGACCGAGGCGACCGTCACCGCCACCATGGGCGCGCTGACGCCGGACAGTCCCGTCACCATCGGCGCGCCGCTGCCGACCTACTCGATCGTCATCCTCGACGCTTCGCTGCCGCAGCTTGCCGAGCCGGGCGAACTGGGCGAGATCGGCATTGCCGGCATCGGGCTCGCGGTCGGCTATCTCAACCGGCCCGACCTGACCGAACAGAAATTCATCGCCGATTTCGTCGGCCTGCCGAACAACCCGTCCAAGCGCATCTACCGCACCGGCGACCTTGGCCGCATCAACGACCAAAGCGAGATCGAGTATAACGGCCGCATCGACACCCAGGTGAAGATCCGCGGCTACCGCATCGAGCTCGGCGAGATCGAGGCGGTGCTGCTCGACCAGCCCGAGATCGCTCAAGCCGCCGTCACCACCTGGGAGATCGAGCCCGGCCGCGTCGAACTCGTCGCCTATTTCGCAGCGAAGGCCGGCCAGACGGCGATCTCGCGCGCGGACCTCGCCAGGACGATGAAGCGGCGGCTGCCGGACTACATGGTGCCCTCCTATCTCGAGGAGCTGCCGGCGATCCCGATGACGGTTTCCAACAAGGTGGATTTGCGCCAGCTGCCGAAGCCGACAAGCGTGCGGCTTTCGGGCGATCGCGCCATGGTCGCGCCCGCCAATGACGACGAGCGTTTCCTGGCCGACGCGCTGGCCGCGGTGCTGAAGTTCGACGAAGTGTCCGTCGAGGACAATTTCTTCGACGATCTCGGCGCCAACTCGCTGCTGATGGCGCATTTCTGCGCCCGTGTGCGCACCAGGAAGGAATGGGCGACGGCGTCCATGCGCGACATCTACCTCCACCCGACCGTGGCGCGGCTGGCGCTGCATCTGGGCGTAGCGGACGAGATGACGACGGCCACCAACGAGCCCGTCCTCACGCGGCGGGCCTCCAATCTTGCCTATTGGACCTGCGGCGCCGCACAGCTGATGTTCTACGGGCTCTACAGCTATGGCGCCCTGTGGGCGATCAATGGTGGTCTCAACTGGATGTACGACGCGCTCGACGATCCGCTGCAGCTCTACATCAGGTGCGTGGCGCTTTCGGCCGCCGTGTTCTTCGGCATGTCGGGTTTTGCCGTCCTCGCCAAATGGGTGCTGGTCGGCCGCTGGAAGGCGGAAGCGTTTCCCATCTGGGGCGTGCGTTACTTCCGCTTCTGGGTGGTCAAGACGTTGATCCGCACCGCGCCCGTCGTGCTGTTCCGCGGCAGCCCGCTCTACAGCATCTACCTGCAGCTTCTCGGCACCAGGCTCGGCAAGAACGCCGTCATCGAATCGAAATCCGTGCCCGTCTGCACGGATCTCATCTCGATCGGCGCCAACACCATCCTGCGCAAGGAATCGATGATCCTCGGCTTCCGGGCGCAGGCCGGCTATATCCACACCGGGCCGCTGACCATCGGCCGCGATGCCTTTGTCGGCGTCGGTTCGACGCTCGACATCGACACCAGGATCGGCGACGGCGCCCAGCTCGGCCATTCGTCCTCGCTGCACCGCGGCCAAAGCATCCCCGACGGCGAACGCTGGCATGGCTCGCCGGCCGTGCCGACCACGGCCGACTATTGCAAGGTGCGCAATGTCGATCCGTCCAACATCCGGCGCTTCCTGTTCGAAGCGGTTCAGCTGATCGGCCTGTTTGCCATCGTCACTCCCTTGCCGCTCCTGTTCCACAGCTATTGGGAAAATGTCGGCGACGACTACCAGGAAACCATCGGCGTCGTCGCGATCGGCACCACGGTGACGCTGTTCGGCTACATGGCCGCATCCTTCCTGGCGGCGACGCTGGTGCCGCGCCTGGTCAGCCTGCTGTTGAAGCCAGGCCGCACCTACACGCTGTACGGCTTCCGCTACTGGCTGCAGACCGTCGCTGAATTCTCCAGCAATTCCCGCGTGCTCGGCCTGCTGGCCGGCGACAGCTCGGCCATCGTGCACTACATGCGAGCGATCGGCTGGAATCTCAACAAGGTGGTGCAGACCGGCTCCAATTTCGGCTCCAACCAGCAGCACGAAAACCCGCTTCTGTGCGAGATCGGCACCGAGACCATGGTGTCGGACGGGCTGTTCATGATCAACATGCACAAATCCGCCGCCGCCTTCAGGCTCGAGCCGACGAGGATCGGCGAGCGCAATTATCTCGGCAACAACATCTACTATCCGCCGGACGGCCGCACCGGCGACAACGTCCTGCTCGGCACCAAGGTGATGATCCCCATCGACGGGCCGCTGCGCGAGAATGTCGGGCTCTTGGGTTCGCCTGCCTTTGAAATCCCGCGCATGGTGAACCGCGACAAGGAACTCATCGCCGGCATCGACGAGGACGACCGGCGCCGGCGCATCCCATTGAAGAACCGCCACAATCTGGTGACGATCCTGCTGTTCGTGGCAACGCAATGGGTCATGCTGTTCGCCACGCTGGCGATCTGGGACCGGGCGCTGAACTACTACACCGAATGGGCTGAAGTCGCACTGTTCGTCGCCGTGCTGCTGACCTCGGCGATCACCATTCCGTTCTACATCTTCGTGGAACGGGCAAGTCTTGGTTTCGGCAGGCTGAAGCCGCAGATGACGACGATCTATGACGTCGCGTTCTGGCGTCATGAACGCCACTGGAAGCTGGCGGATTCGCCGATCGTGCGGCTGTTCGCCGGCACGCCGTTCCGGCCGATGATCCTGCGCATGCTGGGCGTCAAGATCGGCAGCCGTGTCTATGACGGCGGCAGCAATCTGACAGAACGCTCGCTGGTGGAGATCGGCGACGACGCCACCCTCAACGAGGGCTGCGTCATCCAGGCCCATTCGCTGGAAGAAGGCGCCTTCAAGTCCGACTTCATCCGCATCGGCAAGGGCTGCACGCTCGGACCCTCCGCCTTTGTCCACTACGGCGTTGTCATGGGCGAAGGTTCGGTGGTCGATGTCGACTCCTTCGTCATGAAGGGCGAAGAGCTGGAGCCCAACTCCATATGGCGCGGCAACCCGGCCAAGCTGCATCGCTTCGTCGAACCGATCACCGAGTCCTCGGCCAAGGCATCGGCTTGAACACCGAGGACATCCGTCTCGTTGCCGTGACCAGGGCCAACCGCGCTCTGGTGGCGGCCCTGGAACTGGCTCCGGAGCAGAGGGATTTCGTCGCCGGCAATTCGGAGTCCCTCGAAGAAGCCGAAACCGACGAAGACGCGCGGCCGCGCGCCATCATGGCTGGGACCCGTGTCGTCGGTTTCCTGATGTACGATGCGTCGGACAACGAGGCGCTGGTCTACCGCTTCATGATCGACCGCGCCCACCAGGGCAAAGGCTATGGCAAAGCCGCATTGCGCGCCTTGCTCGACGAGATCGGAAATCTCGGCCATATCAGGGAGGTTTCGATCTGCTACGAGCCCGAGAACGAGGCCGCACGCCACCTCTATCGCGCAGCCGGCTTCGTGGAACAAGGCATCGACGAGGACGGAGAAATGATCGCCGTCCTGCCGATGGTCGATCGTTGACGCCGCCCGTTGCGAATTCATCGGCGGAAACGACCCTGCTGGAGGCTATGGCCGCGATCGCGCCGAGCGGTGTCCGGATCGGATGCCGCCTGATCCGCGAAGGCGATGAAGCCCATCTGCTGCCCATGGAAGCCCGCTCTATCGCGGCGCGCCAGCTTGCCATGCGGCGCGCCAGCGGCGCTGCGCGCTGGATCGCGCACGGACTGCTGGCGGAGCTTGGCGTCGGCGACGTCGCCATCCTGCGCGCGCCAACCGGCGCGCCGGTCTGGCCCGAGGGAATAATGGGTTCGCTCGCGCACGACGACGACATGGCGGTAGCGGCGGTTGCACCGGTTGGCGATATCGCCTCGCTCGGCATCGACGTCGAGCCCGCGCAGCCTCTCCCGGATGATATTTTGGCGCTCGTGACAACACCCGCGGACCGCACCGACGCAGCCGACCGGCATCTTGCCGGCCGCATCCTTTTTGCCGCCAAGGAAGCCGTCTACAAGGCCGTCTATCCGCTCGATCGCGAGGTGCTGGGCTATGAGGACATCACCGTCGACCTGAACGCAGGCCACGCGACGACGAAGACAGGCCGCAAGGCCAGGCTCGCCTACTGCGTTGCCCCGCGCGTGGTGGTGCTGGCGTTTGTCGAGAAAG
>NZ_RZRA01000226.1:0-6549 GCF_003998945.1 Mesorhizobium sp. M7A.F.Ca.CA.003.01.2.1
CTCATGAAATATGTCGGTTTTGTACCAAATGGCGTTTGGTACGTTTCCGACACTAACATTCAGGCCGATCTTTTCATATGCGAACAGGCGTTGGGGGGCGCCGTGCTTCGAATTTCATATCGCATTGATATCTTTCTGCGTTCAGAGCCCCTATACATAGGCCATCGTCCTCACGTTTTTACGGGCACGGACGGCTGGGAGATTGGATGGCTCTTGCCCTGCATTGGGCCACGCCATGTCTGATCCCAACAAAAACTCTGATCCCGACAAAAAACCCAATCCCGACGGGAACCATCCGTACCGAAACCAATTGCTGCGGCGCATGCCTGCGGATGATCTGGCGTTGCTCGAGCCGCACATGCAGCGCTGCGACTTGCCATTGCGCATGATGCTGGTGACCCCGAATGTTCCGATCGAGGCCGTCTACTTCATCGAACAGGGCATTGGTTCGGTGGTCGCCAGCACGGCAAGCGGCCAAGAGGCCGAAGTGGGCTTCATCGGCTTCGAAGGCATGACGGGATACTCCCTGGTGATGGGCGACGACCGTGCGCCGCATGCCTGTTTTGTCCAACTCGAAGGCGAAGCGATCCGCATCGAAGCCGGCGCTTTCAAGGCAGCTTTGGAGGCAAGTACGACCTTGCGCATGTTCCTGCTGCGCTTCGTCAACGCACTACAAACCCAGGCCGGCTGCACCGCGCTCGTCAACGCGCGGCTGAAGCTCGAGGAGCGGCTGGCGCGATGGTTGCTCATGTGCGACGACCGGGTGCCCGGCGAACATCTCGCCATCACCCACGAATTCCTGGCCATCATGCTTGGTGTCAGGCGGCCAGGCGTCACCGTCGCGCTTCAATTGCTCGAAGGCCGCGCGTTGATTCGCTCGAAACGGGGCGAGATCGTCATTCGCGACCGCGCCGGGCTGCTGGAACTCGCCAATGGCAGTTACGGCGAAGCCGAGGCCGAATATGCAAGGCTGATCGGCGAGATCGGCGCGGCCTGATCAGGAGCGGCTGCCGCCGGCATCCGGCTTGCCCGATGTCGCTTTGCCGGGCGGTGCCGCACCGCCTTTTATGGGCCCATCCCTGCCGATCGGCCCATCCCTGCCGATCGGCCCATCCCTGCCGATCGGCTCATCCTTGCCGATCGGCAAGCCGGCATGCTCCAGGCTTGCAAGCTTGCACTTCGTCTGCTCGGCCGCCGCTCCGACAAGGCAATCAATGGTGAACATGGCACCGGCGTGATCGCTTGCCGCGACCGCCTGGCGGATTTTCGTCAATTGCGCCTGCGTGTAGTCCAGAAGCTCGACCAGGTCGGTATGATCCAAACCGCCCTCCATTACAGGATGTCGAGAGGCCGATCCGAGGTCGCTCTTGCCACCGAAATACGCCCATTTACGCGGCTTGCATAGCCGGACTGTCAGAATCGTACAGCCTACGCTCTACGGGATCGTTGCCTATTGGCCAAAGGTCCATCTTCGCGCCAGCGCCACGGCATGCAAGTGTATATAAGCTATCGCTTGAATACTGGTCCGTACGTCTGTCGGGGAGATGTCGTGCCAATTCGCGAGAATCTCGCCGCCAATCTCAGGCGGCTGGTCCAGCGCCATGCTTCCGTCAGCGCGGTGTGCCGTGAGCTTGGCATCAATCGCACCCAGTTCGAGCGCTATCTGCAAGGCAAGGCGGTGCCCAACAAAACCACCGCCAGGCTGATCTGCGATTATTTCAAGATCGACGAAAACGAGCTGTATCGCGAGCCGGCTATTCCCGCAGCCAACGGCGACGGCAATGCATCGCTGCGCGAGGCACTGTACGAAAACATGGTGCGGCCGCCGTCGCCCGCCATCGCCGGCGGCACTTATTTCACCTATTTTTCGGTCCCCGGCCGCCCCGACCTTCTGATGCGCTCGGTCACCTTCCTGCGACGTGAGGCCGAGCTGGTCACCTTCAGGCGGGTGACGCGGTGGGCCCCGGGCGATGGCCAGGGTGGCGCCAGAATGCCCGGCAACCACTACGGCGTAGCGATCTCGCGCCTGAACTGGATCTATTTCACAGGCATCAACCGCCGCCAGACAAGCGAGCCCTCGATCATGACCGTACAGTGGGCTCCCATCTCCGAACCGGTTCTGGTCGGCAGGGCGATCGTCCTCACAGGATCGGGGCCGGCCTTTGTGCCGGTCATCATGCGGCAGGACGTCACCAGGGTCAGCATGAAGCGGGCGTTGCAGATGGCCCATATCGTCAGCCTCGACGACCCCAGCGTCGATCGACTGGTGGTCAGTCTCGCACGAGAGACCCGATAAACTCGCCTCCTACGGGAAAAATCGGGGAAAGTTTCAAGTTTTTCGGCTATATTTTTCCTCGTTTCGGCTTTTTTACGCAAAAAATGCCGGAACTTTCACCCAAACCTGTCGTTTTCCAATGGATCGTTGCTTCGACGATCCCAAAGCAATAGGAGAGTACCCATGAACATCAAGATGATCTGCTTGGGCGCCATGGCACTTTCAATGGTCGGCGGCGCGGCGTTTGCCAAAACGTCGGCTCTCGACGATCCAGCCAAGATGCAGCCCTTCTACACCGATAGCAGCATGAAGACGATGGTCAGCAACGACGACTTCGTGAAAGCCTGGAAGGCCCTTACGCCGGACGACCAGACCGCGATGATGAAGGCCTGCGAGGACGAGGCGAAGGACGCCACTGCGGCCAACAGCCATCCCGAATTCTGCAGCAGCGTGAAAGCGAACGGCGGCAGCAAGTAGCAGTCCAGCAACCCGAATGAGAAACAGCCCCGCGCGGGGCTGTTTTGCGTCTGCCGCAGGTGTGCAGACAAGCCAGCCACGCAAGGATCGGGCCCGGCCGGCACCCGGCCCATCTCCCCATTTCTGCCATGTTGCACTGCGATAATTTGTTGCATTGCGATATCGGCCTGCACCGCCGACATTGCACAGGGGCTGGGCTTGCACGAGGGAGCCGTCGTGGCAGCATCGTTCCGGCCGGACATACAAGGATTGCGCGCGCTCGCCGTCGGCGGCGTCGTCGCCTACCATTTCGGCCTCACCGCGCTCCCCGGCGGCTTTGCCGGCGTCGACATCTTCTTCGTCATCTCGGGCTGGCTGATATCGACCCATCTCATGCAGGAGATCGGCGAGACCGGCCGGCTCGACCTCTGGCGCTTCTATGCCAGGCGCGCGCGGCGGCTCCTGCCGGCAGCTTTGTTCGTCATCCTGGTCACGCTGGCCGCCGGCTACTTCATCCTGGCGCCGCAGGAGCAGGCGCTCTATTCGCGCGGCGCCATGTTTGCCTCCGCCTATGCCATCAATCTGTGGCTGCTGCGCTGGTCGTTCGACTATTTCGCCGCCGACGCCACCAGCAATCCCTTCATCCACTTCTGGTCGCTGTCGGTGGAGGAGCAGTTCTATCTGGCCTGGCCGGCGCTGCTTCTGCTGGCCGCCTGGCTGCGGCCGGGCCGGCGAACGGCCGCAGCCATGATCGGCGTGGTCGGCCTCGCCTCCTTCGCCGCCTGCCTGTGGCTGACCAGCGCGGCGCCGGCCTGGGCCTTCTATTTCTCGCCGCTGCGCGCCTGGGAGTTCGCTGCCGGCGGCCTGGCGACGCTGGTCCCCATGGCTTTGCTGCAGCACCGCATCTGGCTGCGGCCAGCCCTTGGCTGGCTCGGCCTGGCGCTGATTGCGACCGCCTATCGCCTGTTGAGCGAGGACCTGCCCTTCCCCGGCTGGTATGCACTGCTGCCGGTTGCCGGCACCGTGCTGGTGCTGCTGAGCGGCGGCTGCGGGGAACAGACCAACGGGCGGACCGACCGGCACGTCCTTGGCCCGGCCACCGCTTTGTCGCTGCCGCCCTTGCAATGGATCGGCACGCTCTCCTATTCGCTCTATCTCTGGCACTGGCCGGTCATCGTCTACGCCGGGATGCTGACGCCCGATCTTACGGTGCCGCAGCGGCTGGGCTGCGGCGTGCTGGCGCTGGCGCTGTCGGTGCTCACCTATCACCTCATCGAGAACCCGGCACGACGCGGCGCCTGGCTGACGGTGGGCGCTCGCGCGCTCGCACCCGCGCTGGCGCTGACCGGTGCCGGCGTGGCGGTCGCCTACGCCAATGCGCATCTGGCCACGCGCAACATCGGTCCCGAGCAGCGCGGCATCGAGCAGGCGGCCGAAAGACCTTCCATCGCGCGGGCCGTCGACAAGAACTGCCTGGCCGACTTCCAAACGGTGACGCCGAAACCCTGCACATTCGGCCCGGCCGATGCCACCCGCACCATCGTGCTGTTTGGCGATTCGCACGCCGACCACTGGTCGACGCCGCTGATCGAAGCAGCCAGGCGCAACGACACCAAGGTGGTCACCTACCTCAAATCATCGTGCCGCGCCTCGCGGCTCTCCACCTTCAACACGGTGCTGAAGCGCGACTACACCGAATGCGACGCCTGGCGCGAGCAGGCCATATCAGAGATCATCCGCCGCAAGCCGCGCCTGGTGGTGATCTCCGAATTTTCCATCGGCAATCTGACCCGCGATCTGCCCGCCGCCGAACGCACCGCCGAAGTGGCGCGCTGGCAGGCCGGCCTGCGCTCGACCTTGCAGGCCTTCAGCCGGGCCGGTGTCGAGACGGCAGTCATCCGCGACACGCCGATCAACGCCAGCTTCGCCGGCTCCTGCGTGGCGCGCACCCTGTGGTGGCGCGAGGCACCCTCGCCGCACTGCGACACGCCAAGGGCCGAAGCCGCCAACGACAGCACCGCCGCCACCGAGCGCGCCGTGGTGACCAGCGTGCCCGACACCCGCTACATCGACCTCACCAACCAATTCTGCGGCCCGACCTCCTGCCACGTCGTCATATCAGGCAAGCTGGCGTTTCGTGACAGGCACCATCTGGCGACGGGCTTTGCCGAGACACTGGCGGGGCCATTGGAGAGGGCCTTGTTTTAGGCGCCTGGGCATCTGCGCCCCGGTCTGTATTGTTCGTCACATCTTACGAATCTGTGGAACGAGGCTGCAACTCGGCAGTTATATATTAGCCTAACCTTGAAAAGGAGGCAGCTATGAAAAAGCTCCTGCTTGTTTCGGTTATCGCCATTGCTTCGGCGGCGGCGATGATCGCCCCCGCCGACGCCCGCAGCCGTATCAGTATCGGCATTGGCGGCTATGCAGACGACTATTACGGCGACGATTATTACAATGGTTACGACTATGGCGATCGCTACTATCGCCCTTATTACCAGTACGACGCCTATGACAACGGCTACAGGCCGCGCTATTACCACCGTCACCACCGTTGCCACATCGCACTGGTCAAGCATTGGCGCCATCACCACAGGATCGTCGAGGAAATCCGCGTCTGCCGATGATCTGATCCTGTGAAAAATGATCCGGCCGGCGCCGCCGGCCGGATATTTGCGCCGCTCACCCCACCCGCCTCCTCATCATCATCCCGTAATGCACTGCCAACAAATCCAGCCCCACCTTCAGCAGCTTCGTCACCACGTTCCGGCCCTCGCCGGTCTGCTCGGACAGGCGCTTGAGGGAACCGTCCGCGCAGCAGACTTGTCGTACCACGGCGGCCACCTCCCAATGGCCTAGCGCTCTTGTGGCGGCGGCATAGGCCCTGCCGGCGTCGAGAACGCTGTCGGCGATGCCGCCGCCCTCGCGGCCGCCGTCGATGCGCTCGGTCCAGCGCATCGGCTTGACATCAGCCTGCTGACTGCAGCGGAAATCCTCGCGGTAGCGCAGGCCTGCCTCGCGCTGCTGGCGCGACAGCGAAGTGATGCCGACGAGCGCATCGATGGCGCGCAGCCGCACGATGCCGCCGGTCGCGGCGTAGCCGTCATTCGACACTTCGTAGACACGCGCAGCCTCCAGCGTGCCCGCTGCCAGCCGCTTGCGGCCGAGGGCGTCATCCCTGAGCGCGAAATCATGGCCGATCTCGCGGCGTATGCGCACCTGCTCGGCCTCGCCCTTCGGCAATTTCGGCGCCTGCGGTTTTGCGGGTCTGGTCTTTTTGCTCATGGGAGGCTCCTGGTTGGGATGGTGGTGGGAGGCCGGCACGTGGCGATCCTTCGCGCGCCCTCGGCCCTGCCGGGCATCTTCCCACGCGGTGGCAGAGCGGAGCGGAGCGCTGCTCGGTTGGCCTTCAATGAACCGGAGGTCGTCGCCTCTTCGCCGCCGCGCCAGCATCCCTGTCGTCCGGCATCCAGGCTGATGGAACCGGCGCGAGCTTTCGACGTTATGTCGCGTCCATGCCAAGGGGAGGTTCGCCGATGACAGCCTTCATGCCGGTTACCGTGCGCTTTTGCGACAACAAAACCATGCTGGTCAGTTCGGTGGCCGGAGCCGCCGAGGCACTGCGCCACCAATGGCCCGACAAGACAGCGCCTGGCTATCTCGAGGCTTCCCGGCTGGTTACGCTCGCCGTGGACGGCATCTGCTGCCAGCGCATCGCGTTCGACGCCTTCACCAGGGCGGCCAAGCAGCAGAACATCCTGGTCGACAGGCCCAAAAGCCGCGCCCATGACTGGCTGGATGCGGTGGCTAGCCCGTGA
>NZ_RZRA01000227.1:0-6537 GCF_003998945.1 Mesorhizobium sp. M7A.F.Ca.CA.003.01.2.1
TTCCTGAGAAAGCCCATGGCGCTTTGCGTCAAAGAGATGGAGCGGATCAATCGTAGGTCAGGTCGGTCGCCTTGCCGCCGAACACCCGGTAGGCATAGAAGGAATAGAAGATGATGATCGGCAGCACCACCACGGTGCCGGCCAGGATGATGGCCAGGCTTTCCGGTGCCGAGGCTGCCTGCCAGATGGTCAGGCGATCCGGCACCACGAACGGGTAGAACGACCAGGCGAGGCCGGCAAAGCCAAGCGCGAAGATGGCCGCCAGCGTCAGGAACGGCGTCAGTGAATGGCGGTCGTCGGGCTTCGGCAGATGGAAGGTCTGCCGCCACAGCCACAGAAACAGCAGCGCCGACAGGATCGGCAGCGGCGACAGATAAAGCATCTCCGGCCAGACGAACCATTTGTCGAAGATGCGCGGGCTGGCGAAGGGCGTCGCCAGCGACACCGCGGCCATGCCGAGTGCGGTCAGCACCAGCGTCGTGCGCAGCCAGCGCACCGCCTTCTTCTGCAGCTCGCCTTCGGTCTTGTAGATCACCCAGGCGGCACCCATCGCCGCGTAGGCGGCGGCAAGGCAGAACGCCACCAGCACGCCGAACGCCATGCCGCCGAGGCCGACATCGAGGCCGAGCACATAGACACCCAGCATGTAGCCCTGCGCCAGTGAGGCGATGAGCGAACCCAGGAAGAAAATACGGTTCCAGCGATGCTTCCGGCCAGCTGGCACCTTGGCGCGGAAATCGAAGGCAACGCCGCGCAGGATCAGCCCGAGCAAAAGCACGAAGACCGGAATGTAGAGCGCCGTCAGGATGACGCCATGCGCCAGCGGGAAGGCGACCAGCAGCAGGCCGACGGCCAGCACCAGCCAGGTTTCGTTGGCGTCCCAGAACGGGCCGATCGCGGCAATCATCGTATCCTGTTCGGCGTCTTCGGCGGCGGCGAACAGGATGCCGATGCCGAGATCGAAACCGTCGAGAATGACGTAGATCAGGATGGCGAGGCCCATCAGGCCGGCGAAGATGAGGGGAAGCGCGGTTGGCCAGTCGAAGCTCATCTTCTTCTCCTACTCGCCAGCCGCCGGCTGTGACATGGCGGCGTTCATGACGCCCGGCAGCGGCGATGAATCGCCGTCCTTCGCCGCCTTCAGCGCCAGGTGCACCAGCACGCCGAGATAGGCGATCAGCAAAAGCACATAGAGAACGAGGTAGGTCGCCAGCGTCAGCGCGACATGGCTGCCCGCCACCGGGCCGACCGCGTCTGCCGTTTTCAGCACGCCCGTCACCAGCCAGGGCTGGCGGCCGATTTCGGTGGTGTACCAGCCGGCCAGCGTCGCCAGCCAGCCCGACAGCGCCATCGGTACCATCAGCATGGCGAGCGGCTTCGGCAGGCTGTGCCGGCGCTTGAGGAAGAAGGCCGCCGACCATGAGACGAGCAGCATCGATATGCCTGTGCCGACCATCACGCGGAAACCCCAGAACACCGGAAAGACCGGCGGATGGTTGCCGGGATAATCGTTCAGTCCCGGCACGACACCGCTGGTCGAGTGCCGCAGCACCAGGCTGGCGCCGTCGGGAATGGCGATCTCGAATTTGTTTTCCTTCGCGGCCTCGTCGGGCAGGGCGAAGAGCACCAGCGGCACATTGGGGCCGGTGTTCCAGTTGGCCTCCATGGCGGCGATCTTCTGCGGCTGGTGCTCCAGCGTGTTCAGCCCATGCTGGTCCCCGGCGAAGATCTGAATCGGGATCAGGATCGCGGCCGTGAAGACGCCGGTGCGCAGCGCCTTCCACATCGATTCCGAACGGTCGCCGGTGAGATAGCGCAGCGCCGACAGGCCAGCGACCAGGAACGACACCGTCAGCCCGGACGCCAGCAGCATGTGGGTCAGCCTGTAGGGCATCGACGGGTTGAAGATGATTGCCCACCAGTCGACCGCATGCGCCACGCCGTCGCGCATCTCGAAGCCGGCCGGCGTCTGCATCCAGGAATTGAGCGCGATGATCCAGAACGCCGAGACGGTGGTGCCGCCGGCGACAAGCACCGTCGCCAGTGTGTGGATGCGGTTGGAAACGCGGCGGAAGCCGAACAGCATGATGCCGAGGAAGGCCGCTTCGAGGAAGAAGGCGGTGAGAATCTCGTAGGCCAGCAGCGGCCCGGCGATGTTGCCGACCTTTTCCATGTAGCCCGGCCAGTTGGTGCCGAACTGGAAGCTCATGGTGACGCCCGAAACCACGCCCATGGCAAAGGACAGCGCGAACACCTTCACCCAGGTGAAATAGGCGCGCATCCAGGCGGAATCGTTGGTCGCGTTGTAGCGCAGCTTGAAGAACAGCAGCACCCAACCCAGCGCAATGGTGATCGTCGGAAATAGAATGTGGAATGAAATATTCGCGCCGAACTGGATACGCGAAAGTATGAGCGGGTCCATGATGGGCTCCGGCTGCTGCAAATACTCGCGAAGAATAGGCCCGAAGCGAGTTCAGGTCAAAGCGGCGTCCTGCCGCGAGGCTGAACGCCACAGGACAATTTTGCCGGTTGCATGCCGCGCAACTCCGGGCCTGTGCGCCGCACCTGCAATGGCCGGCCGGCAACGATTGTCGAGAACTGTCAGCAGGGCATTGACTTGCGGTTGCAAGCACCGACATTCGGCCTATATCAGGGGACCTCTTCAAGCAGCCGTTTTCATCCATGCCTTCCATCCTGTCCATTTCCGGGGTCTCCAAGACCTACGCCACCGGTTTTACCGCGCTCAAGGAAGTCAATCTCGACATTCAGCGCGGCGAAATCTTCGCGCTGCTTGGGCCCAATGGCGCCGGCAAGACGACGCTGATCTCGATCGTCTGCGGCATCGTCAACCGCTCGTCGGGCACCGTCACCGTCGACGGCCACGACATCAACAAGGATTATCGCGCCGCGCGCGGTCTGATCGGGCTTGTGCCGCAGGAACTGACCATCGATGCCTTCGAGAGCGTCTGGGCGACGGTCAATTACAGCCGTGGCCTGTTCGGCAAGCCGGCCAACCACGGCTTTGTCGAGAAGGTGCTGCGCGATCTCTCACTGTGGGACAAGAAGGATGCCAAGGCGATCACCCTGTCGGGCGGCATGAAGCGCCGGCTGATGATCGCCAAGGCGCTGTCGCATGAGCCGCGCATCCTGTTCCTCGACGAGCCGACCGCCGGCGTCGACGTCGAGCTGCGCCAGGACATGTGGGCGATGGTGCGCCGGCTGCGCGAGGACGGCGTCACCATCATCCTCACCACGCACTATATCGAGGAAGCCGAAGCGATGGCCGACCGCGTCGGCGTCATCAACCGCGGCGAGATCATCCTGGTCGAGAACAAGGCCGAACTGATGCGCAAGCTCGGCCGCAAGCGGCTGGTGCTGGAACTGCGCAATCCGCTGACGGCCATTCCCGAGGCGCTCTCGCGCTATGCGCTGGAATTGTCGCCCGATGGCGGGCAGCTGACCTACACCTATGACAACCAGGCCGAGCGGCCCGGCGTCGCCTCGTTGATGCGCGATCTCGAGGCCGGCGGCATCCAGTTCCGCGATATCGACACGCAAAACTCTTCGCTCGAGGAGATCTTCGTCAATCTGGTGAGGAGGGAGCCATGAACCTTCGCGCAGTATGGGCGATCTACCGGATGGAAATGGCACGTGCTTTCCGCACCGTGCTGCAGAGCATCGTCTCGCCGGTCATCTCGACGTCGCTGTATTTCGTCGTCTTCGGCTCGGCCATCGGCTCGCGCATCACCGAGATCGACGGCATCAGCTACGGCGCCTTCATCGTGCCGGGTCTGATCATGCTGTCGCTGTTGACGCAGTCGATCTCCAACGCCTCCTTTGCCATCTATTTCCCGAAATTCGTCGGCTCGATCTACGAGCTTCTGTCGGCGCCGGTCTCCTATCTGGAGATCGTCATCGCCTATGTCGGCGGTGCCGCGACCAAGTCGATCATCCTCGGCCTGATCATCCTGGCCACCGCCTCGCTGTTCGTGCCGCTCACCATCCTGCATCCGTTCTGGATGCTCGCCTTCCTGGTGCTGACGGCGGTGACCTTCAGCCTGTTCGGCTTCATCATCGGCATCTGGGCGAAGAGTTTCGAGCAGCTGCAACTGGTTCCGCTGCTGATCATCACGCCGCTGACCTTCCTCGGTGGCAGCTTCTATTCGATCAACATGCTGCCCGAGGTCTGGCGCACGATCACGCTGTTCAACCCGGTCGTCTATCTGATCAGCGGTTTCCGCTGGAGCTTCTACGGCAAGTCCGACGTCTCGGTCGGCGTCAGCCTCGGCATGACGGTCGTCTTCCTGCTGATCTGTATAACGATCGTCGCCTGGATCTTCAGGACAGGGTATCGGTTGAGGAATTGACGGCAGAACGCCGCCAGGTCTGTTGAGATTCAGGTCAGGCCGAGTCGAAAATGGCGGATTCCGAGAACCGGAGCGGAGCGTACTTTTCGTACGTGAGCACCGGAAGCGCAGGAAGCCGCCATTTGCAGGCCGGCCTCACCTGAATATCGATACATCTAGATCGCCTTGACCAGCCGCAGCAACCCCAGCATCTCGACATACGTCCCCTTGCGGAAAGCGATGTAGACCGGCTCCTCGACACCGTGGAAGCGGCGCTTGAAGGCCGCCTGGCCCTGCAGGTTGAACCTGCGGCGATTGACCCAGGGCGAATCGTAGGCGCGCTGGAAGGCATTGCGCCAGAAATCGCTTTCGGCAAAGCCGCTTGGCCCGATATCGAGCATCGGCGACAGGCCGAGCGTGACCACCGAGATGCCCTCTTCGCGAAAACGATCGACGGCGAATTTGGTCAGGCCGACCTCGGCATGCGGCGAAGCGTCGATATGCTTGCGCTTGAAGGCCGTCGTGTAGCCGATGACCTTTCCGTTGCGGCACAGCGGGTCGAAGTCGAGCAGAGCGACCAGTCCGCCGTCGGGACCGTGCAGGACGAAACGGCGCATGTCGGTGCCGAGATGGTCGGCAAAGTTGCGGTTGAGAAAGCCCATCTCCCAGCGCTTGACGATGCGGTCGCCGCGCCAGTTTTCCGAAAGCCGGGCAATTTCATCCAGAAAAATCGTGCGCTTGTCCTCGTCGAACGAAAAGCCTTTCTTCAGCAGCCAGCGCTCGGAGTAGCGCACGGTCTCGTTGCGCTTCCCGGAAAAATCATGCTCGGGCAGGGTGAGGCGGGTGTCGATGCCGAGGCGATTGACCTTGTAGCCAAGGCCGGCCAGCACGCGTGCGGTGTCCTCGCCGACCTGCACGAACCACGGGCTGCCGGCGGTCTCGACGAAGCGCTTGATGTAATCGGCCCGACGCGCCGGAGCCGCCACCGGGTCGCCGAGCGCGAAATGGTGCTTCATCTTGGTACCGAAGGCGATGTAGCCGTCGGCGTCGCCGAAATAGGAGAGCTTGCCTTGCACGGCGGTGGAATAGGCGAGCGAGAAGTCGCCATAGCGGCGCACCAGTGCCAGGCGTTCGACATGGGTCAGCGCCTGCCGCTCGACCTCGGGCGCGGCGGCCTCAAGGATCTTGTCGAAATAGAACCGCAAGGAGGGCATGGTCGAGATTCCGCGTGCCGCCTACAGCGCCGGCCGTCCAGGACGCGCCAAGGTGCTGTAACACTTTGATTCTGCGCATGACTCGAAAATCGGAGTCGATTTCGGGCATGCGCGTGGGGATAACCGAGACCCGCCAGCCACCCCGAGCCTCGAATCAATCACATTGCCGCGACCTGATTACCGTTGATATCGCGCATATGCCATATAGAGCGCAACCGCGGCCCGGCGTACGGAGCTAATTCGCATCGCTCGAAATTTCGGCCGCGGTTTGCTGCAGGGATCCTGCGCGGGATCAAACGGTTACAGCGTCCTGCCAGCCTGGCGTCGAACGGGATTCGAGTGAATGACTGATACGACAATCAGATCGGTTGTGGATCTGCCGGCCAAGGTCGAGCCGGCAATCGTCGTCGGCGCCGGTGCTGCCGGGCTGGCCGTCGCGCACGCCTTGATGAACGCCGGCGTGCCGACGGCGATCCTGGAAAAGGAAAGCCGGTTGGCTGAGCCATGGCACCGGCGGCACCAGCAATTGCATCTCAACACCCACCGCGATCTTTCTTCGCTGCCTGGTCTCCCCTATCCACCCGGCACCCCCGCCTTTCCGCACCGGACGGTCGTCATCCGCCACATGAATGATTTCAGGGAGGAAAACCGGCTGCCGGTGCAGTTTGGCGTCGCTGTCGAAGAGATTGCCTTCAAGGGCGATCACTGGGCGGTACGGACCAGCGCTGGCCTGCGGCTGGCCCGCAATGTCGTCGTCGCCACCGGCCGCGACAGGCAGCCGTTCATTCCCGAATGGAAAGGCATGAAGGATTTCGTCGGGCGCATCATCCATTCGGCGGATTTCGGTGACGCACAGGCCTATGCGGGCCAGAAAGTGCTGGTCGTCGGCGCTGGCAATTCGGGTTTCGATGCGCTCAATCATCTGGCCGGCATAGACACGGCCGCCATCTGGCTGTCGGCCCGCAGCGGTCCCGCCC
>NZ_RZRA01000228.1:0-6536 GCF_003998945.1 Mesorhizobium sp. M7A.F.Ca.CA.003.01.2.1
GTTCTCCATCTGGAAATTCGCGCCGATAGGGACGCCGCCGATAAATCCGTTCGGATCGACGCCAACGTTGAGATCGGTGGCCCCGCCCAGTCCGCCGCCGGCGATGAACAGATTGGATTTTCCGGCCGCGTAGCCGATGTCGACGCCGGCATAGAGTCCGGACCAGTCGTAGCCGGATGCAACAGGCGAACCCTCATTGATATCAGCCGCACACGCCACACCGAGCGGCGCGAGAATGAAGGCCGTTGCGAGAAGAAGAATTTTCATTGTTGTCTGCCGCCCCATGTTGCTTCCCCGCCGCACAAATGAGCTGCGGAGATCCAGCTGTTGTCGAGAAATCCGGTGTTGCATTGTCCGCCGGCCGCGTCTTGGGCTGGGCCGCACCCGAATTGTCGGGGAAAGCACCACGGCGCTTTCCCGGTCGGTGTGGCTTTTCAGCCTCAGTCGATCGGCGCGCCGTGCATTCGGTGGCTGTCGGAAACTATCTGGCGCTGCCCGGCGTCGAGCCGAAGCGGCGGCGGAAGCAGCGGTTGAAATAGGACACGTCGGAAAAACCGCTGAGCAGCGCGATCTCGCTGATCCGCATGCGGTCGTTGCGCCTGTCGGACAGCATCCGATGCGCCCTCTGCAAGCGCAGTTCGAGAATGCGCTCGGCAAAGCTCACCCCGGTTTCCTGCAGCAGGTCATGGACATAGCGGACCGAGAGCCGCAATTGCCCGGCAACGCCCTGCGCCGAAATGGCGGGATCGGCGAAATTGTCCCGCATCTTCTGCAGTATGGCCTGCAGCCTTGCCGCGCGCAGACCGCGCAGGCCCGCCAGTTCGGCCGCTTCGCCCTTGGCGCCGGTCGCCAGGCCGATCAGGTCGACGATGGTTTCGGTGGCGTGGCCGATGAGGTCGGGCGAGACCAGGGCCGGGCCTGCTTCCAGGAAGCTGCAATAGCGCTTGAGCATGCCGAGCGCCTCATTGTCGGCGCCGACGGTCAACGCCAGCCGATCCTCTATATGAGCGAAGGCATTTTCCAGCACGGCACGGGGAAGCACCACATTGGCCCAGACATTGCTGTCGCCGCCGGTCATCTGCAACGCTTCCGAAGCCGAGACCAGGGCGGCCTCGCCTTTGCCGACGTGATAATCGCGGCCAATCTGCGTGCCGCTGAGCACCGTATCGCCATTGTTGACCAGCAGCAGATAGCCGTCGCGACCGTCGGCGGCGATATTGCCCGCCTTGCGGCTGGCATGACGTATCGTCCCGGCCATCTGTCCAAGCACCAGCGACCCGACAGCGGTGGCTTCGATCGCGGCTTCGAACGACAGTCTTTCCGAAATCGTGTATTCGACCGACCATATCTCGGCGACATGGACGTCCTGCCAGAGCGCGAAGCGTGCGCGATGATCCAGATGCGGCGGCAGATCCGCCGATGAGAAGACGTTCTTTTGCAAGGGACGACCGGCCTTTTCTACAATCGCGTCTTCACTTCGACACGCACCGTATTGGACCAGATCACGGTCTGTCCAGAGCCGGAAATACTTGTGCGCCAGGCGACAATTTCAGTGCCGTCCTGAACAAGGATTGGCCTGATTTCGCGGATCTGGCTGGCTGAATTTCGGATTACTCGAAAATACCCAGTGCCGACGAATCGTTCCCCTACTCCGGCGATGGAACCGGCGGCCGTGATGTCAGCGCCGTGCCGAAGGCGGCGACAACAACGGCAGCGATCCCGGCCAGTTGCGTCGCGGTCAGGCTTTCATGCAGGAACAGGAAGCCGGCCAGTGCACCAAGCCCAGGCTCCAGGCAGGTCAGCGTGCCGTAGATGCGCGCCGGCATGCGGGTCAGCGCCACCATCTCCAGGAAGAACGGCAATGCGCTGGAAAACAGGCCGACGAGCAGCGCGCTGACCAGGATCGACGGGGCCAGCAGCGCGGATCCCGCCTGGGCGACACCGAAGGGCAGCACCAGCACGGCGGCGATGGCCATGCCGTAGGCGGTGGTGCGGGTGCCAAGCTCCGCGCCGGCCTTCTGGGCCAGCACGATGTAGAGCGCCCAGAAGCCGCCGGCCGCCAGCGCCAGCATCACCCCGATCGGATCAAGCGGCGCGAGGGAACGAACGAAGGGCGACAACAGCAGGATGCCGGCCACCGCCAGCGCGATCCAGGCAAAGTCGCTGGCGCGCCGCGAAGTCAAGGTCGCCACCAGAAGCGGGCCGGTAAACTCCAGCGCCACCGCGATGCCGAGCGGAATCCTGGCCAGCGCTGCGTAGAACAGGAGGTTGAGGGCGGCGAGCGTCACTCCATAAGCGACCAGCCACGGCATGGTGGCACGCGAGGGCCGCATCTGCCAGGGCCGCAGCACCGCGATCAGCATCAGCGCACCGATGACCAGCCTGAGCGTCGTCGTCCCTTGCGCGCCGATCTGCGGGAACAGGCCTTTGGCGAAGGTGGCGCCGATCTGGATCGACACCATGGCGCCCATCAGTGCTGCGACAGGCAAGGGCGCCGCTTCGCGACGGGCAATCGGCGTCGGTGTCACGTGATCCCATCCTCCATATCGCCGGGTCCAAACCCGACCGGCGGCATGGAGATAGGGCGAACCGGCCGGCCTGTCGTGAGGCAGCGGCAACTGGCTGCTAGGGCACGGCCAAGTGCCGCCGGCCGGTCAGTTCAGGGATTTGCGCCGTGGCGGCGGTGCCGGGTGGCGCTGCTCGAGGGCCGCTGCCGCATCGGTGCGGCCGGTCCGGCGCAGTCTTTCGAGATAGGCCGGCAACTCGCCAAGGCAATGGAACGGCCCGCCTTCCCGGATCACCGTCACCAGCGGGTCGACATCGCTGTCGCTGCGGATGGCCATGGCGCTGCGCCAGTCCTCGAGCAGCCGGCTGGCATGATCGACCACATCGCTTCGGGAGCCTGAGAGATCATGCTGCTCATGCGGATCCTCACTCAGATTGAACAGGCTGACCGGGCCGAAATCCTTGTAGCCGTCATGATAGGTGCGCAGCATCAGCCAGTCGGCCCCGCCGAGCCGGAACCGCACGCCGCGCTGTACCGCCCACGCACCCTGGCTCAGCACCAGGAAATCGCGGCCACCTTCCTCCTTCGCGGCAAGCGCCGGTGCAAAGGAGCGCCCGTCCCAAAGCGCCGGAACGTTGCCGCCGAGCCGGTCGATCAGCGTGGCGGCCCAGTCGAAATGATAGTGAAGGCCGCCATTGACGCCGCGCATGTCCTCGGCGCCGGGCCAGCGGATGACCAGCGGCACGTTGCAGGTGAATTCGTCGGCCGTCTGATGATCACCCCAGACGTTGAGCTCGCCGAGGTTTTCGCCATGATCGGCGCCGATGACGATGATCGTGTCGTCGAACAGGCCTTGCCGCTTCAACTCCTCGACGATGAGACCGACATGATAATCGGCATAGAGCACGCCGGTGTCGTAGCCGTCGAACCAGGCCTTGACGGTGTCCATGCCGCTGATCGGCGACGGCATGCGCCGGTATTTCGATCCGCCCGGCTCGACGTCGAAGCCCGAGGGTTCCTGCGGGCTGTGCGGGCCGTAGCCAGCATGGCTCTTCTCGAATACCGCCCTGGTCATCCAGTCGGGAAGCGGCTGGTCGGCGAAGGGGTCGCCGAAAGCGTCCGGCGCGCGATAGGGCGTGTGCGGGTCCCAGTCATTGACATGCAGGAACCACTTTTTTGCCGAGCCATTGCGCTTCAGCCAGTCGATCGCCAGGCCCGAAACCTCGTCGGCGTTCTCCATGCCGGCCTTGCCGGGATTGATGATCTCGTTGAAGCCGGCATACCAATGCCAGCAGCCATGCCGTTCGCCAAAACTGCTGATGGTCGTGGTGTGGTAGCCGAGATCGCGCAGCGCCCGCATCCAGCCTTCCTCGTAGAAGGTGCCGGCCCAGGCTCGCTCGGCGCCTTCGCGGAACGGCTCGCAGGCGGTGCCGCCATGGCCGACCACGCCGGTCCGCATTCCGTGGCGGCCGCTCCACAGCGCCGTGCGCGACGGATGGCAAGGCACATCGGACACATAGACGTTCTCGAAGCGGATGCCCTCGCCGGCAAGGCTGTCGATGACGGGAGAGGTGTTGCGATGATAGCCGTAGCAGCCGAGGTGGTCGCGCCTGAGGCTGTCGATGTCGATATAGAGAACGTTCATGGATGGCTCGTCGCTGCTGTGATTGTCAGGAAACAGGCCCCGGTTCGCTGCCGGGGCTTGCGGTTTGCAAGGGGCGATTTCAAGAAGGCCGTCAGGCCGAAATGTATTGATCGCCCAGATAATAGTCCTTGGGATCGAGCGAGGTCTCGAGCTTGCCAAAGGTCTTGAACAGGTCGTTCATCGTCGAGAACCAGCCGTTCACGGTGCCGTCCTTGGTTAGCTTGATCAGTTCGGCCGAGGTCATGAAACGGCCATAACCGGCTTCCGTCTTCAGCTGGTCGGCAGGAATGCCGAGCAGCTTGGAGGTGATCTCGATCGCCTTGTCCTGGTTGGCGGCACGAAAATCCTGCGCGTCCTTGATGGCGCGCACCACGTTGCGGACGAGATCGGGATTGCCCTCGACCAAATCGTTGCGGGCAATGAAGACGCTCGGAAATGTGGTCTGCGGATAGAAGTCGTCGTTCTTGGCCAGCTCCACCAGATCGGGAACGCTCTTCTGGATGATGCCGACGAACGGATACCAGATGCCGGCCGCGTCGACCTGCTTGGAGGCGAAGGCCGCCACGATGGTGCTCGGGTCCATCTGCACGATGTCGAGGTCGGTCATCGCCATACCGGCCTTGCGCAGCGCCAGCCGCAACAGCATGTCGCCCGAGGTGCCGGCCGCGATCGCGACCTTCTTGCCCTTGAGGCCGGCGATGGACGTGATGCCGGCTTGGGCGATCACCCGGTCCGAGAAGCCGACATCGTTGACGGCGATGATCTTGGCCTTGCCGCTCGCCGGCAGCCACAGCGCGCCCGGTCCGAGATAGCCGAATTCCAGGCTGTTGGCGCCAAGCGCCTGGACCTGGATGGGGCCGTTGGTGAAGACCTTGATATTGGCATCGACGCCGTGCTTGGCATAGAAGCCCTGGTCGGCCGCGACGCCGGCCACGCTGGCGCCCCAGAAATCGCCGTTGTAGCCGATGCGTGCCGCCGTTCCCGCCGCTCCGGCACGGATGCCAGAGGCAGCGAACGCGGCAAGTGCCGCCGATGATGCGATGAGGTTACGTCTTGTCAGTGTCACCATACTCTCCTCCTGTCACTGTTACTGGTGGTAAACGGCTTGCCAGACGCGGTTGCGGATGCTCATGAACTCCGCCGAAAGCCGGATTTCCTCGGTTCTTGGGTAAGGCAGGCCGACGTCGATGATCTCCTGCAGCCTGCCGGGCCGCGCCGCCATGACGATGACGCGGTTGGCGAGGTAGACCGCCTCGTCGACATCGTGGGTGATGAACATCACGGTGCGCCGCTCCCGGCTCCAGGTGTCGAGCAACTGGTCCTGGAGCTGCACGCGGGTCAGTGCGTCGAGCGCCCCGAAGGGCTCGTCCATCAAAAGGATCGAGGGATCGACCGCATAGGCCCGGGCGATCGCGCAACGCTGCTTCATGCCGCCCGAAAGCGTCTTCGGCAGCGCGTCGGCGAAGTCGCCAAGGCCGACGAGATCGATGAAACGCTCGGCGATCTGCCGGCGGCGCGAAGCTTCCTCGCCCTTGATGCGCAGCCCGAACTCGACGTTCTGGCGTACGGTGAGCCAGGGAAACAGCGCGTATTGCTGGAAGATCATGCCGCGCTCCGGACCCGGCCCCTCGACCGCCTTGCCATCGACCAGCACGGTGCCCTCGCTCGGCTTCAGCAGGCCGGCCGCGATGTTGAGCGCGGTCGACTTACCGCAGCCGGACGGACCGACGACGGTGACGACTTCGCCGTCGCCGATGTCGAGCGACAGCCGGTCAAGCGCGACGAAGGCATTGTCCTTGAGGTCGAACCGGCGCGTGACCTTGTCGAAGACGATCTTGGGCGGCATCACACGCGCTCCTGCCAGACGGTCAGCCGGCGCTCGATCACCAAAAGGATGCGATCCATGGCAAGGCCGAGAAGGCCGATGGTGATCAGGCTGACGAAGATGGTCGGCAGGTCGTAGTAGAGTTGCGCCTGCTGCATGCGGAAACCGCGGCCGGTCTGCGCGGCGATCAGTTCGGCGGCCACCAGCGTCGCCCAGGCCGAGCCGAGGCCGATGCGCACGCCGACCAGGATGAACGGCGTCGATGCGGGAATGATGACGCGCAGGAAGATGGTCATGTCCTTGGCGCCGAGCACGCGCGCGGCGTTGATCATCGTCTTGTCGACGCTGATGACGCCCTGATAGGTGGCGACGACGCCGGCCAGGAAGGAGGCCAGGAAGATGACGAAGATCTTCGGCGTCTCGTCGATGCCCATCGTTACGATCGCCAGCGGAATGATGGCCAGCGGCGGGATCATGCGGAAGAACTGCAGATACGGCTCGATAAGCGAGCGCGCGACCTTGTACCAGCCCATGACGAAGCCGACCGGGATCGCCAGGAT
>NZ_RZRA01000229.1:0-6527 GCF_003998945.1 Mesorhizobium sp. M7A.F.Ca.CA.003.01.2.1
CGTCATACCAACTGGTGATGGTTGGGGCCTTGCGATCGAAATAAAGCGCCAGCCGCACGCCCTGGTTGGTCTGGCCGGCATCCTCTTCGAGGGTCTGGCGCATGTATTTGTCGACGGTCGGCTGCTGCGCCGGATTGATGGTGGTGGCCGCTTCGCCATGTTGTTCGAAGTTGAAGGCGGCGGCCAGCCCGGCATAGGCCTTGTTGGTCATCTTGTTGGCGACGCTGTCGGCGTCGCGAATGCCGCCGGCAAGAACGTTGCGGATGAGGTCCTTGCTTTCCGTCGCCGGGTCCAGTCCGTAGGCCGAGAGCACGTAGTTGTACAATCGGCTGTTGGCCATCAGGTCGTCGATGGATTTCACGTTCGTGACGTTGGCAAGGTAGTACGCGGTCTCCGACTTGATGTAGTCCGCATTCGGCGCGATCAGGCCAAGCGCCGACTCCGTCGTATAGATTTTCGGGGTGTCTTTCTGCACTTCGTCGCGCGACGTTGTCTGATCGCCATATTGGGCAAAGTTGAAGGCCGTGACGAAGTTGGCGTACCGTTTATCCGTCAGCTTGTTTGCTGGGCTGTCGGGGTCGCTGACGCCGCCCTCGAGCATTGTGCGGATCTGCTGCGGCGTTTCGGTTGACGCATCAAGTCCGTAGGAAGCCATGGCGAAGGTGAGCAGGCGCTTGTCCGCCATGAGGTTGTCGATCGACGTCACCTTGGAAATGTTTGCCGCGTAATAATCGGCCTCGCCCTTGATATATTGCGCGCTTGGCTCGACCAATGTCAGTCCGGCTCCGGCCATGTATCCTTTCGGCACCGCCTGCTGGACATCGTCGCGCATGGTCGTCTGATCGCCATACTGGGCGAAGTCGAAGGCTGCGACGAATTTGGCGTAGCTCTTGTCGGGCAGTTTGTTGGCGGGACTGTCGGGATCGCTGACGCCACCTTCGAGCATCGCCTTGACGGTTGCGGCAGGTTCGGTTGCGGCGTCGAGTCCGAAAGCGGCCATCGCATATGTCAGCAGGCGGCTGTCGCCCATCAGGTCGTCGACCGATCTAACCTTGGCGATGTTGGTGACGTAGTAGGCGGTTTCGCTCTGGTAGTAAGGGAGCCCCTTCTGCGAGGCGCCGATCTGGACTTGCAGCGCATAGTTGCTGGTCACCAGTTGCTGCGCCTTGTTGTAGACAGTCGTACTGGTGCCGTTGGCGGCGAAATTGAAGGCCCTGACGAATTCGGCGTAACGCTTGTCGGTCAGCTTGTTGGCGAAGCTGTTGGGATCGGAGACGCCTTCCTTGAGTGCCTTGACCATGAAGGCCTTGGCGTAAGCCATGTCCTCGAGCCCGTAGGCCTTCATGGCATATTTGAACAAACGGTCATTCTTGACGAAATCGTCGATCGATTTCACCTTGGTGATGTTGTCCAGATAATACTTGGTGTCGCGATCAACCACGGGCTGCTGCTCGATCCTGTCGATCGACTTTGAAATGTCCCTGGTGATGAGCTGGTAGCTGGTAAAGGTATTAAGCAAAGAGGTGCCTCCGGCCGAAGCTATGTCCGGACAATACCCCTACTTCCTTGCGCGAAACTGAATCGTCTCCGACGCCTTCGATTCAAGCCTCACACAAGGCACGGGGGCTATCCCTAGCTCCTGATGTGAAATGCGGAAGGACCTGTCGTGGGCATTCTGATTGGACTGGTGGTAACGCTCGGCTGCGTCCTTGGCGGCTTCATGGCCATGGGCGGCCATCTTCACGTGCTGATCCAGCCCTGGGAGGCAGTGATCATCTGTGGTGCGGCTTTTGGCACCTTCCTCGTCGCCAATCCGATGAAGACGGTCAAGGATACCGGCAAGGGCATTCTCGAAGCCTTCAAGCAGGCGGTGCCGAAGGAACAGGACTATCTCGAAACGCTCGGCGTGCTGCACTCGCTGATGCGCGAGCTGCGCTCGAAATCCCGCAGCGAGGTCGAGGCGCATATCGACAATCCGGAAGAGTCGGCGATTTTCCAGGCGTTCCCAACCGTGCTGCATAACCACGATCTGACGCATTTCATCTGCGACTACTGCCGCATCATCATCATCGGCAATGCCCGCTCGCACGAGATCGAGGCGCTGATGGACGAAGAAATCCAGACCATCAGGTCCGACAAGATGAAGGCCTATCACGCGATGGTGGCGGTGGGCGATGGCCTGCCGGCGCTCGGCATCGTCGCCGCCGTGCTCGGCGTGGTCAAGGCGATGGGCGCGCTCGACCAGTCGCCGGAAATTCTCGGCGGTTTGATTGGTGCCGCGCTTGTCGGAACGTTCCTCGGCATCTTCCTGTCCTATTCTGTGGTCGGACCGGTCGCCACCAAGATCAAGACAGTGCGCGAGAAGAAGAACCGCCTCTATATCATCGTCAAGCAGACGCTGTTGGCCTACATGAACGGCGCGCTGCCGCAGGTGGCGATCGAGTTCGGCCGCAAGACCATCTCGTCCTATGAACGGCCGACGATCGACGCGGTCGAGCAGAGCACGATGAATACCGGCACCGTCGAAAAGAAGGCCGCCTGAACGATGCGCGACAGATCGGTCCCGGCACTGTCATGACCAGCCTGGGCAGTCCAGCGGAAGCGCGCTCGCTGATCATCGAGCGTCTGGTCGGCGACAGCGGTGAGGCCGCGCAGGTCATCGACGCAGGCCGCGCCATGGCCGAACGCGCCGTGCCGCTGCTGCAGAAAACCCTGACCAGCGAGTTTGGCGTTCCGGTCGTCGTCGATCTCAAAGCGATCGAGGTCAGCCGCGTTCCCGAGGCGCGTTCGCGTGCCGGCGACACGTTTGCGATGACCGTGATCGGCTCGTCGGCGTCCTCCGATGCGATGACCCTGGTAATCGATGCTCCGGCGATCGCCATCATGGTCTGCACGCTGTTCGGCGGCGACCCGGATCTGCCGGCATCGCCGATCGAACGCGATCTGTCGCAAATCGAAATCGATGTTTCGACCATGGTGTTCCAGCAGGTCGCACAGGCCCTCAACGGATCGGGAAAGCGTTCGCTCGACCTGCGCCTGCCCGCGCCGCGGGCAATGTCGGGCACCGAGGCGAAGCGGTACGTGCTGCGCGATGGCGCGGCAATCCGCATCGTGCTTGGCATCTCGACGCCGGCCGACAGTGGCACCGTGACGGTGACGATGCCGCAGCGCGTCGTGCTGGCCAGCCGCGACGGAGCCGTGCCTGTCAGCGACGACGATCACGGCCCCAGCTGGCGCGCCCGCTTTTCGGAAGAGGTGATGCGCTCCACCGTGGCGCTCGAGGCCACGATGCCGCTGGCGCGGCTGACGCTCGGCGACCTCGCCGGTTTCGAAATCGGCGACGTCATCGAATTCGAGGAAACGGCCCAGTCCCAGGCGCGTCTCAGCGCACGGGGCAAGACGCTGTTCGTATGCGAGTTCGGCAAACTGGGACAGAATTACACCGTCCGGATCAGGCAACCTTACGATGCCGGGCAGGACTTTATCGACGGGCTGATGCCGGCTGCCGCCGGACGCGCCTGAGCATTTGGAGACGATCATGGCCAAAACCAAGGCGGAAGCCGACCTCGACCAGCCGGACGAGCAACTCGACCGTGCCATCGAAGAGTTGCGCGGGGTCCTGCATGAAGAGGAGCAACGTCCCGATGCGGCGTTCAGGGCGGCCTCATCGGCCAATTCGAGCGTGATCATGAACATCCCCGTCGATGTCCAGATCATCCTCGGCAGCACCGAGATGCCGGTCTCCGATCTGATGGCGCTGCAAAAAGGGTCGACCGTGGCGCTCAATCGCCGCATCGGCGAACCTGTCGACGTCGTGGTCAACGGCCGAAAGATCGCGCGCGGCGAGATAACCGTTCTGGAAAGCGATCCTTCGCGCTTCGGCATCAGGCTGACCGAAATCATCGCCGGCACGAAGGGCGCCTAGACATGGTTTGCGGGGCTTGCCGGTGGCAGCGGAGGCGAGTGGCATGACGACGCCGGTGACCTTGACCCGCGCGCAGAAGGCGGCCGCCATACTTGTGGCGATGGGCAAGCCGTCGGCCAGCCGCCTGCTGAAATTCTTCAAGCAGGAAGAACTGAAGGCCCTGATCGAGGGCGCCCGGCTGCTGCGGACGATTCCGCAAAGCGATCTTGAGCGCATTGTCGCTGAGTTCGAGGCCGAATTCACCGAAGGGGCGGGATTGCTCGATTCCGCCGACAGGATGGACACCATCCTCAACGAATCGCTCTCGCCCGAAGAGATGAGCGCGATCATGGGCGACAGGAAATTCGAGGTCGCACCGGAAGGCCCGCCGCCGATCTGGCCCGAGCTCGAAAAGCTCGAACCGGCGCGGCTTGGCGCCTTCCTGGCCGGTGAGCATCCGCAGACAGCGGCCATGGTGTTGTCGAAGCTGGCGCCGCAGGTGGCGGCGAGCGTGCTGCTGACACTGACCAAGCCGATGCGTGGAGAAATCATCAAGCGCATGGTGACGATGGCCAATGTTCCCGACGCTGCCGCCAGGATCGTCGAAAACCGGCTGCGCACCAGTGTGCTGGCCGAAACCTCGACCAAGGATACCTCGGCCGGACAGGCGCGTGTCGCCAGCGTCCTCAACGAACTCGACAAGCCGCTGCTCGAGGAGGTGATGCAGGATCTGGAAGCCGCCGGCACGCCTGATCTCGACGGCGTGCGAGCCCGGCTGTTTGCTTTCGACGATCTGCCGCTGCTCACCCAGAAAGCGCGGGTGCTGCTGTTCGACGGGCTATCGACGGAGCTGGTCACGCTGGCCTTGCGTGGCACGTCGGCCGCCCTTGCAGAATCGGTGCTGTCGGCCATCGGCGCCCGCTCGCGGCGCATGATCGAAGCCGAGCTCGGGCAGGGCTCGGACGGGATCCCCCTCGCCGATATCATGGCGGCCCGCAAGACGATCGTGACGACGACGATCCGGCTGTCGCGCGAAGGCGCCTTCGAACTCCCCTCGACCCAAGACGCCGCCTAGGACCGCGCCATGGCTGACGCGGTCGACAAGGATTCGAAAACCGAAGAGGCGACGGAAAAGAAGATCCGCGACACCATCGAACAGGGCAAGCTGCCCCATTCGCGGGAGACAGCGCTCTTTGCCTCGTTCGTTGCCATACTGGTGTTCACCGTCTTCTACGCCAAGGATGCGATCATCGATCTCGGCATGTTCCTGTCGATGTTCCTGGAGAAGCCGGAAGCCTGGCCGATGGACACGGAGACCGACGTCATCGCGCTTTACAAGATCGTCCTGCTCGAGGTCGGCCGCGCCGTCCTGAGCTTGATGGTGCTGCTGACCGTCGCCGGCGTCGGCGCCTCGGTGTTCCAGAACATGCCGCAATTCGTAGGCGAGCGGGTCCGGCCGCAACTCTCGCGTATTTCGATCGCCAAGGGTTGGAACAGGCTGTTCGGCATCCAGGGTTGGGTCGAGTTCCTGAAGTCACTCGGCAAGGTCGGGTTTGCCATCGTCGTGCTGAGCTTCACCCTGTCGGAAGACCACCGCAAGCTGCTCGCCGGGATGATCACCAATCCGGTCGCCTTCGGTCTCGTCATCCGCGGCATCGCCGTCGACATCCTGGTGGCGATCGTCTTCGTCATGGGGCTGATCGCGGCAGTCGACATCGTCTGGTCGCGCTTCCACTGGAAGCAGGATCTGCGCATGAGCAAGCAGGAGGTCAAGGACGAGTTCAAACAGTCCGAGGGCGACCCGATCGTCAAGTCGCGGCTGCGCTCGCTGGCGCGCGACCGGGCGCGCAAACGGATGATGACGGCGGTGCCGCGCGCGACGCTGATCATCGCCAACCCGACGCACTTCTCGATCGCGCTGAAATATGTGCGCGACGAGGACTCGGCGCCCATGGTGCTGGCCAAGGGCCAGGATCTGGTGGCGCTCAAGATCCGCGAGATCGCGCGGGAACACAACATCCCGATCTTCGAGGACGTGGCGCTCGCCCGCTCCATGTACAAGCAAGTTTCGGTCGATAATGTGATCCCGTCACAATTCTACCAGGCCGTCGCCGAACTGGTGCGGATCGTCTACTCGAAAAAGGCTGAGCGCAGACAGATTTCATGAACCGGCAACCGCACGCAAAATCCCGCGAGATCATCGTCGCCAGCGCCATCGAGCAGGTGGTGGGCGAACTGAGGCTGATCGATGTCGCCGACTACATCGCCTTTATCCGGCTGGAGCATTTCGCATGCCTGTCGGACCTGGTCGATTCAGCGGTTGAGTTGTTCTTCATGCCGGGTACTCTGCGGCTCGGCCATGGTGGTGAGGCGCATGTCGACTGGAGCGGCAGCCCGCGCATCGTGCTCGATCTGGAACTGAGGCCGCCCGGCGTCACCGTCTATTTCCAGCTGACGCTGAGCGAGCTCGGCGCGTCGGTGGCGGTCAACTACGTATCGTTCGAGAAGCCGGGCGAAGACCCGGAGCGCAACACGGCGCTGCTCGAAGCGGTGATCGAAGAGGCGCGTATCCGCAAGGTCGAGCCGCTGGCCTATCGCTGACCGTCGGTCGCTTTCGAAGCGC
>NZ_RZRA01000022.1:0-15860 GCF_003998945.1 Mesorhizobium sp. M7A.F.Ca.CA.003.01.2.1
CCGCCACGGCTGGGCACGGCGCATCGAATCCCGCCGCCTGCGTCGGCGCGTTGAAATGGACTAGGTCGATGGCGTGGTCGCGCATGGGCGCAAGCAATTCTCGCGGTAGCGCATCCAGGTCGCCGCCGCTGTGGGTCATCCAATCCGGCGGCGTGTTCAACCAGATCAGCGTGGTGAAAGCCTCTGCCTCCGCAGCCTGCTGCCTCGTCGGCTGGGGACCGAGCCCGGCAAGCACCACGCTGTCGCCGCCGTTCACAAGTTCCCTTGCCAGATCAAGCGCATAGCGCCATACGCCGCCCACGGCATCGACGGTCATCAGGATGCGCCACGAGCGCGGCGTCAGTGTCCGCAACATGTCGCCTCCAGTTCCGCCAGCGGCCGGGGCCGCTTCTCCTGGATGTCACTGAATTTCTGGAAGGATGCGAGATAGTGGTCATGGGCGCGCTCCCAGGCAAGGTCGTCGGGTTCGCCCCAAAGCTCGCGATAGCTGGGCGAACTCGGATACGGATAAAGCGGAACAGGTTCATTGGCCCATACGCCGTGGTCGATCAGGTGGGTTCGCCAGCGCTCGACCAGGGCGGGATCATCCTCGACCACGCCGATCAGATTGGCTTGAACGAATGGAACGTGACGTCTAGCATCGACGAGCAGCGCGGCAAGTTCCTCGGTGCCCAGCCGGCAGCGCTTGGCCAGCATCGCCCGGCCTTCAACCGTCAGGCTTTCGAGCCCTGCTTCAATGGAGACGCAGCCTGCGGCGCCCAGCAATTCCAGCAGCTCGGGCTTCCACAGATCGATGCGGGTCTGCACGCCGAATTTCACATTGCGATCGACCAAGGCTTCCAGCAACGCTTTTTGCGGCAGGAAGATTTCGTCGATGAAGTAGATGTAGCCGACACCTTGGGCAATCAGCCGATCGATCTCCGCGACCACCGCTTCGTGGTTTCGACGGCGATAGGCATCACGGAAATCGATCTTGGCGCAGAAGCTGCAATTGTAGGGACAGCCGCGCGATGCCTCGACTTCCGCGCCGAACCCGACCTGATTGTCATCGAACCTGTGATGGTGGTGCGAATGGGCTGCGATCCAGTCCGCAGGCCATTCGAGGGGTGGATGATCGACAAACGAGCTGGCGTGGACGCCGCCGTTCGAAACCACCCTGGCATCCCGCAGATAAGCGGTTGAGGGCACTGCGCTCCAATCGTCGCGCCGGGCAAGTTGCTCGACGACTTCTTCGCATTCGCCGCGCACGACGATGTCGACGCCGAGCTTGCGCAAGGTTGGCGCCGGCGTGGCCGAGCCGTGCGGGCCGACGGCGACCGTGCGTCCACCGCGCCCGGCGAGAAGGTTGAGGAAATCGGCCGGCACGCGCAATTCCGGCGGTGCGCAGCGCCAGAACAGATAGGTCGGCGCGGTACTGACGACAGTCATTGCCGGGGCGAAATCGGCCACCCGCTCGCAAAGACCGGAATTGTCGAGCTTCTGCAACTGACCATCCAGCATCAGCACCTCATGTCCGGCGGCTTCGAGCAGGGCCTTCGAATAGCCGAGTTCCAGCGGCAGATGTGGTTGGCGGCAGCCGAAATAGATGCTGTCGTCGTAGGTCCAGAATGGGTTTACCAGAGCGATTTTCATGCGACGTACCTCACGGCTTCGGGGTGAGGCTCGAGCCGGTGGCGCTGCAGCCAGTCGGCTAGGTCGCGGACGCCTTCGCGCCATGAAACCTGGGCCATCCAGCCAAGCGCGGTTTTGATCTTGCGGGTGTCGGCGACGAAGAAGGGCTGGTCGCCGGTGCGTTCGCCATCATGGCGGATTGAAAGCTCATGGCCGGTCAGGCCACGGATCTCGCTCAACAGCGTGCGCAGGCTGAGCGCATTTTCCGGGCCGCCGCCAAGATTGAATGCCTGGCCTTTGGTCGTCTCGATGTGGTCGAGTACGGCCCTGTAGGCGGCGACGGCATCGGAAACATGTAGGATATCGCGCACTTGCCTGCCGTCACCGTAAATGGTGATGGGGCGTCCCGTCAGCGCGCTGAGCAGGAAGTGCGCGACCCAGCCCTGGTCCTCGGTTCCGAACTGGCGCGGTCCATAGATGCAGCTCATCCGCAGCACCGCCGTCGGCATGCCGTAGGATTTGGCGTAGTCGAGCACATACTGGTCCGCCGCGCCCTTGGAGCAACCGTAGGGCGTGCAGAAGTCCAGGCCCCGAGCCTCATCGATGCCGTTCGCCTGGATGACGCTGTCGCAAGGCACATAGCGGTCGCCGTCCTCGCGGACCGCGACGTCGGGCAGGCTGCCATAGACCTTGTTGGTGCTGGCGAAGACAACAGGAATACACTCACCGCTCAGTCGCGCCGCCTCCAGTACGTTGAATGTTCCGCGAAGGTTGATGTCGAAATCCTCGCCCGGCTGGACCAGGCTTGTGGTGACGGCGGTTTGCGCGGCCAGATGGAAAATTGCCTTTGAACCCGTCAGAGCCGGCGCCAAGGCGTTGGCGTCCCGCACGTCGATGGTCTCCACCGTGAGGCGACTGGCGTGTTTTTGCGCCAGCCATTCAAGGTTCTGCTGGACGCCCGGACGGCTGAGATTGTCGATCACCAGCACCGGTTCGCCATCCGACAACAGGCTGTCGGCGAGGTTCGATCCTATGAAGCCGCTGCCGCCGACGATGGCGACCGGCGCGTCGCTTCGATTGCGTGTGTTCATGACACCAGCCCGCGTTCTTCGAGCTCGCGTTTCATGTCGGCGCCGCGGTCGACGGCGGACGTGTTACGCACCCAGGAAACGAAATCGCCGAGCGAATTCTCCAGTTGCCGCACCGGCTCGAAACCGAGCAGCTCACGGGCCTTGGAAATATCGGCGAAGCAGTTGCGGATATCGCCGGAGCGCGCTTTGCCGAGCAGTTCGGGCGAGCGGTTCGGTGTCCCCATGGCCTCGGCCAGCAATCGTGCGACTTCGCTGATCGCGTAGGCTCGGCCGCTGCCGATGTTGATGACATGACCCTTTGCCTGGCGTTGCTGCAGTGCAAGGCGAAAGGCGCGGGCGACGTCATGCACATGGACGAAATCGCGCTTCTGTTCGCCATCCTCGAAGATCATTGGCCGTTGGCCGTTGGCGAGACGCGAAGCGAAGTTGGCCAGCACGCCGGTATAGGGGTTCGACAATGCCTGGCCGGCGCCGAAGACATTGAACAGGCGCAACGCGACAGCATCGATGCCATAGGCTTCGCCGAAGATCAGCACAGCGCGTTCTTGTGCGTATTTTGTCAGCGCATAGATTGAGGCGAGATCGACCGGCTTTTCTTCGTCCGTCGGCAGCGGCGAGAGGGGGGCTCCCTCTGGCGACAGCGGATTCCATTGCCCGCTTTTGATGTCGCTCGCCTTGCGCCGGGCATTGTCGATGCGCCGGCCGTCTGGCGTTGCATAGAGCCCTTCGCCATAGACGCTCATCGACGAGGCGACGACGATCCGTTCGACCGGGTGCTTGATCAGTGCTTCAAGTAGCGTTGCGGTGCCGAGATCATTGGCGCCGACATAGCGCGCGATCTCGTACATCGATTGTCCGACGCCGACTTCCGCCGCCAGATGAATGACCGCGTCAACACCTTCCAGCGCACTGGCGACCGCCTCCCGGTCTCGGACATCACCTTTGATCAGTTCGGTCCCGGCGGGAAGCGCGACGGCTTCGCCCGCATGCACCTGCTCCAGCAGCGCATCGAGGATGCGAACCGAATAATCCTGCTCGACGAGTTCCTGTGCGACATGCCGGCCGATGAAGCCGCAGCCTCCTGTAACCAATATGCGTTTCACGACGACTCCTCAGACAAGTAACCTCGGCGCCCCGAACTTTTCGGCAAAAGGTTTGTTCCCTTGCTTCAACAAAGTTCCTTTGGCGGACTTCGTTGGGCCGGCATCGCGATCACGGCGCGGTGCTGGAACATTGACGCCCTTGTGCTGTTAGGACGCCCGACAGCCCGCGTGTCCCATGGAGCAACGCCGATCAAAGGAGATTTCAATGTCTCAGTCGCAAACGACCACCGACCACGACGAAATTCGCAAGTGGGCCGAGGAGCGGGACGGCCGGCCGGCAGTGGTACGCACAAAAGGCGAGGGCGGCATCCTGCGGATCGACTTCGGTGAGCCTGAGGAAGCATTCGAGCCCATCGAATGGGACGAGTTCTTCCGGATATTCGACGAGAACGATCTGGCCTTTCTGTATCAGGCCAAGACTGGGGAGGGGAAAGCCAGCCGTTTCAACAAATTCGTCGAGCGCGATCAGAAGGGCTGATGACGCAAGCCAAGCGGCTGATCTGTACGGCCCAGTTGTCGAGATGTGGTCAACAATGACGGCCCCGCGGCTTAGCACTTCAGCCTGAGAGGGAGGGTAAAATTAATGCATCAGGTTTGCGCCGCGGGTTTTCGCCATCTCTCGCATGATGCCGTTGAGCCAGTTTTCAGTGGATTGACCAGGCTGTCTGCGGTCGACATCCCGGATCGCTTGCTCGAGCGTCCTCTCGACGAGCCGATCCGATGCGTCGACGTCTCCCAGCAAAAGGCGCGCCGCAAGTCGCAGTTTGGGCAAAAGCGCGAAGACGTCGTCGGACGGGTCCGGTCCGGGGGGCGCCCGCCCCGATTCCTGCGGGGGAAAGAGTGCGTTGAACACCGCCTGGCTGCCCGAGGATTTCCGCAGATTGCTGGCATAGCGGAGATGGTCGGGAATGGCGATGTCGTCATCGCCACTGAAGAACACGAAGGGGACACCCCGGCGCATCAACTCATCGGCGATTGGAAACACGCGTCGGCCATTGAGATTGACGTCGAGGATTGCAGCTTCGGCCGTCCCGGTGTGTTTGGAAGCCTGTTCGACGGTTGCAGCGGGACCAAGGATTATGGCGCCCATATTGCTGAAAAACCGCGCAAGATCTCCCGCCATCGTCCATTCGTCTTCAACTATCAGAATATGCAGCCCCCGCAGGTCGCGCACGTCGTCATCCTTTCTTGCAACGGAGGTTAGAATGCAGAGGATTTGCTTTCCGAATTCTGTCATCCAAGGCCGCCTGCAACCGCTTCGCAAGCATCAGCATGCGATCCGGGACGGGCCCCGCATCGGAATCTGCTAGCGATCCAGGCGCCCCTGACACCACTGGCGCTCGGAGTTTTATGTCAGCAGAGCGTTTCGTCATTGAACCACCATTGATATCGGGTTCAACGTCATCCCTGACGTCTTGTTCCATACCTCTTGCGCGCTATATGGTTGTGTCCTGTTCGATCCGGCCTTGAGGAGACTTCATGTCGGGTCGGCGAAAGGGGGACATGCCGTGACTGCCCGATCGACTAGATTTCCCATCGTTGGCATCGGCGCGTCCGCGGGTGGCATTCCCGCGATGGAAGGCTTGTTCAAAGGCGTTACCAGCCAGCCCGGCATGGCGTTCATCATCATCACGCATCTCAGCCCGAAGCGAGAAAGTCTGTTGCATGAAGTTGTCAGCCGCTACACCGAGATGCCTGTCGTTGTGGCCGAGGATGGCATAGCTGTTGTACCTGACCACGTCTACGTGATGCCACAAAACGTCACTCTGGCGATCGCCAACGGTGTGCTGCGCCTGCGGCGGCCCAACGGGCTTACCCAAGAGCGCAAACCCGTCGACATCTTCTTTAGTGCGCTCGCTGAAGACCAGGGCGAATATGCCGTGGGCGTCATTCTGTCGGGCGGTGATTCCGATGGAACGCTGGGCGCCAAGGCGATCAAGGAGCGGGGTGGCCTCACTGTCGCGCAAGCGCACGACGGCTACGGGCCGCGCAATCCCGATATGCCACAGAGCGCTATTGCCAGCGGGCTCGTCGACGTCGCTGTGCCCGCCGAGGAGATCGGGGCGAAGCTGGAGGCTTTCGCCCGCGGCTTCGACACGCTGGAAGGGCTGGCGGAAGAAGATGGCGACCATACGGCCGACATCGATAAGGTGCGAGAACAGATATACGCCATTCTGCGCAGCCACTCCGGCCACGACTTCTCGGGCTACAAGACCAAGACATTTCTGCGCCGCGTGAAGCGACGCATGCAGATCGCCCAGGTCCATTCCATCAGCGCCTATATAGACTGGCTGAAGAAAGATGCTCGCGAGGTGATGAACCTTTTTCGCGATCTGCTGATCAATGTCACCAACTTCTTTCGCGACCCCGATGCCTTCGAGTTGCTCGAGCGAAAGATCATACCGCAGTTGTTCGAAGGCAAGACCGCCAGCGACACCGTCAGGGTCTGGGTTCCCGGATGCGCCACGGGCGAGGAGGTGTTCTCTATCGGCATCCTGCTGCGCGAACACATGGAGAAGCTTACGGTCGTTCCGCGCGTCCAGATATTTGCCACCGACATCGACGAGCCTGCGCTGGCGGTGGCCCGGGCGGCACGCTATCCCGAAGCCTTGCTGCAAGGGCTTTCACCCGAACGCCGACAGCGGTTCTTCAACGGCGACGGAGAGAGCTATGTCATTAGCAACGAGATACGGGAACTGTGCATCTTCTCGCCGCACAGCGTCATTCGCGATCCGCCTTTCTCGCGCATGGATCTGGTCTCCTGCCGCAATCTGCTGATCTATTTCGGCCCGAGCATCCAGAGCCGTGTCATCCCTGTCTTTCACTATGCATTGAAGCCCGGCGGTTACCTGTTCCTCGGCACCTCCGAAAGCGTTGGGCAGCACGACAATCTGTTTGCCACTGTCGACAAGAAACATCGTCTCTTCCAGGCGCGCGAGCATGCCTCGCCGCATATCAGGCTGCCCGCCTTGATCGGTGAGAGCCGTTCCGGCGTCTTTCCCTCTGAAAGCGCCGGCTTAAGGAAGGGAGCCGCCGGTTATCCGCTGCGCCAGGCTGTCGAGGCGCAGGTGCTGGAGCGCTTCGCTCCGCCGCATGTCCTGGTCAACGCCGAGGGCGATGTCGTCTATTATTCGGCCAGGACCGGCAGATATCTCGAAGCGCCGCAAGGGATTCCCAGCCGGCAGTTGCTGACGATGGCTAGGCGTGGGCTGCGACTGGACCTCCGCGCCGCGTTGCGGGAAGCGACGACGACGCGCCGCACAGTGGTGCGGGAAAACCTCATCGTAGAGGAAGACGACGAACGGGTCCAGCCGATCAAGCTCACGATCGAACCGCTCACCGAACGTGGCAATGGCGAGCCGCTTTATCTCGTCCTGTTCGAACCGTCGGGGCCGACCCAGGCCCGCTCAGAGGAAGACGGCGGCGGCCGTGACAGTGACAGCACCGCCGATCTCGAGCGGGAGCTGCGCGACACCAGGGAGCGCCTGCAATCGACGATCGAGGAATACGAGACCGCGCTGGAGGAGGTCAAATCGTCGAACGAGGAACTCGTCTCCGTCAATGAGGAGGCGCAGTCCACCAATGAGGAACTCGAAGCCTCGAAGGAGGAGATGCAGTCGCTCAACGAGGAGCTCAACACGATCAACGCCGAGTTGACGGCCAAGATAGAGGAGCTCGACCACGTCAACGGCGATCTGCGCAACCTGTTCGAAAGCACCGACATCGCGACCATTTTCCTCGACCGCAGCCTTGTGGTCCGTACCTTCACGCCGGCGGCGTCATCCTTCTTCAGCCTGCGTCCCTCCGATGTCGGCCGGCCGCTGACGGATCTGTCTAGCCAGCTCGACTACCCCGAGCTGAAGCAGCACATCGACAAGGTTTTCGAGACAGGCGAGATCCTGAATCACCATCTGGCACGCGATGCCAGGGGCCTGTTCCACATGGTCCGCATCAATCCCTATCGCGACAAGGGCAACAGGATCCAGGGCGTGGTGGTGACACTTGTCGATGTCACCACTCTGGCACAGGCGGAAGAGCATCAGCAGGTGCTCATCTCTGAACTCAACCACCGGGTCAAGAATATGCTTGCGGTGATCGCCAGCATTGCAAGCCGCACGCGGGAAAGTTCTGATACGAAGGAGGAGTTCGCGGATGCGCTGATCGGTCGCCTGCATGCCATGTCGCGGGCCTACGGCCTGCTGACCCGGGAGAGATGGAAGGAAGCCTCGGTCAGGGAACTGCTCCAGCAGGAGCTCGAACCATTCGGCATCGAGCGGATCGAACTCGATGGCGAGGATGTCAAACTAGGTCCGCAACAGGGGCTTTCCCTCAGCATGGCCATTCATGAACTGGCCACCAACGCGGCCAAGTACGGCGCTTTGTCAAAAACCGACGGCAAGGTCAGTGTGCAATGGTCGATCGAGGAGGACAGTTTCACATTTGGCTGGCGCGAAAAGGACGGCCCTGTTGTCAAGGCGCCCTTGGACAATGGTTTTGGCCTGACACTGCTGCAGGGAGAAATTGGTTACAGGCTCGGCGGCCATGTCGAGACCGCGTTCCACAAGGACGGCCTCAGCGTCCAGATCGCGTTTCCAGCAAACCACAAGGAGGCGCCGTGAGCGACGACAGGCCGCGCGTTCTGGTGGTCGAGGACGAATGGCTGATCGCCGAAGACGTCGCGTCTCGCCTGCGTGCGGCGGGTTATCCCGTGATCGGCCCGGTCTCGTCGGTCGCCGCGGCTCGTCAACTTATCGATGCAGGCAAAGTCGACGTGGCGCTGCTCGACATTCAATTGAACGGTGAAACGAGTCTGCCCGTAGCCGAAACATTGCTGGCTCGCGGCGTCCCCTTCGCCTTCATGACCGGATTTGGGCCGCGTGATGTTCCCCAACCCTTCCGAAGCTGCAAATTCGTGCCAAAGCCGGCAGGCGACGCTGCCCTTCTCAACACCCTGGCCGACCTGGCATTGCTTCGTCCCGACACGCACTCGTCGTGATTTCAACAGCCGGTTTCGATCAGTCCAGGGGCTTGTCCGTCGGCCGAGGCGTGGTGCTCGCCTGACGCGGCCGCCCGGCGTTGCGATTGGCAACCGGATTGTCAAGCGGCGCGGTCGACGGCCGGGATGTGCCTGCGGTTTTCGGCGTCTCCGGCTTGCCACCGGCATCCGTGTCACTGGCGTCCCGTCTCGGGTGCGGCAGACCATCGGCGTTCGGAGACCGGACGCTGGGTTTCGATGTGGAACTCTCATTGCTCATGGCAGCACCTTTCTTTGCATCGGGTGGGGCACGGTAGTCCCGCCGCTGTGAAGTCTGCAGGTCAAACCGTCGCCGCGATCGAAGGTTCCAGGTGCCAACGGGTCCATTGCGATCCACGGCCGCCGACTTACTCAGGGCAGACCTGGTGCGAGAGCCCGACACCTCAACCATGCGGCCGCATCACCACCTTGATGCAGCCATCCTGCTTGTCACGGAACGTCTTGTAGAGATCCGGCCCGGCTCCGAGATCCGCCCGGTGCGTGATCACGAAGGAGGGATCGATGTCGCCCTTCTGGACTATGTCCAGGAGCGGTTCGAGGTAACGCTGAGTATGGGTCTGACCCATCCGGAAGGTCAGGCCCTTGTTCATGGCGGCGCCGAACGGAATATGATCGACGAGACCGATATAGACGCCGGGCACCGAGATGGTGCCGCCTTTGCGGCAGGAGTAGATTGCTTCGCGCAGTACATGCGGCCTGTCGGTGCCGAGGTAGACGGCGGCCTTGACCTTGTCGAGCATGGCGTCGGCACTGGCGCCGGGATCCGACTCGGTACCGACACAGTCGATGCAGCGATCAGGACCGCGGCCATCGGTCATCGCCATCAAGGCGTCGTAAATATCGGAGTTGCTGAAGTCGAGCGTCTCGGCCTTGCCGTGCTCGCGAGCCATCGCCAGCCGCTCCGGCACCTTGTCTATGGCAATAACGCGGCCGGCGCCGAGCATCCATGCGCTTTGGATGGCGAACTGGCCGACCGGACCGCAGCCCCAGATAGCGACGGTATCGCCTGGCTCGATGCCGGCATTTTCAGCCGCCATGTAGCCAGTCGGGAAGATGTCTGAGAGGAACAGCACCTGTTCGTCGTCCATTCCTTCGGGCACCTTTATCGGACCGACATCGGCGAAAGGGACTCGCAGATATTCGGCTTGCCCTCCCCAATAGCCGCCGACCAGATGCGAATAGCCGAACAGGCCCGCCGGGGATTGTCCCATCACTTCGGCGGCCTGTTTGGCATTGGGATTGGACCTGTCGCAAAGCGAGAACAGCCCCTTCTGGCAAAACCAGCATTCGCCGCATGAGATGTTGAACGGCACCACGATGCGGTCACCCTTCCTGAATTTCGAATGGCCGCGGCCGACTTCCACGACCTCGCCCATGGTCTCGTGTCCAAGCACGTCGCCCGATTCCATGGTCGGCATATATCCGTTCATCAGATGCAGGTCCGAGCCGCATATGGCGCAGCAGATGACCTTGATGATGACGTCGCGATCATCCTCTATAGCGGGATCAGCCACCTGGTCGCATCGGATGTCGCCTTTGCCGTGCCATGTGAGCGCTTTCATGAGGTTGCTCCTTGTTGGAAGAAGGTTGGAAGGCAAATCGTGTAAAAGGCACCGTCTGAGCGTCTGCAGCAATCCGTCGATATACAGGTCAACACATAGGAGTTGCTGCCGTGATGCCCGATTGTTCAGTCTTTGGATGCGGAACCCGGCTCGGCCATCTTGCGGTGCTGTTCAGCCAGCGTGCCTGCCGGCATCACATGCGCCGCGGCGACCTGCAGCTTGTTCTCCAACTGCTGATGACTTGTTCCTCGCCGGCCATCTCGCCTCGTAACCGGCTATGACTACATCGGTGGGATTGTCCTTCTCATCGGTGCCGACCTTGCCCTCACCACGGCCAACTTTTCATTCGTCATAACGTCCTCCGAATTTCGCTTCGGCCGAACCACCATCGAGGCTGATTGTTCCGTACGGATAGGATTGAATGGGCGGCTTTATGCCGGCCATGAAAAGCGATTTTGTTCTGGGCACATTCGACTGTGAACAACTCATGATGGCGGTGGAACAACTCAAGTTTGTGCGAGTTCGGTAGCCGTGCAGCGTCATCGCTCCCCTTGTTTGATGCTGCACGGTCGGGTTCCCTCAGCCTGATCAGCCCGCGCGCCCTCGCGGCAGCGCGGGCTTTCTATGGGCAGGGCGCCATGTTTTAAATCTTTGGAACAACGTACCCGTTCAGCAGTTCGGCGTGCAGGAGGAACAAAATGCAATTCGCGGAAGAAATCGCGCTCAGGCGCGTAAAGATGCTGGTCGAACAATATGTTGTCGCCAGGAGCAGGAGATATGATTTCGTCTCGACCGAACTCGCCTGTAAGGCCATCCGCCAGGTCGTACGAAGCCCGATCGAGGACGCCGAACTGGACCATCTGCTGGCCAGAAGCGCCGTCAAACAAGGGCTGTCGGTGCGGTTCGACCGGATAGGTCATTGGCAGGCGGCTTCGCCCGAACTCAGCCAGGAGAAATCAGCATGAGGGCAGTGCTTTTGATGTCGGCCGCATTGCTCGCCTTGGCGGCGTGTAATGACAATGCCGATCCAGCCAAGTCCAAGACGGATACCACGAACAGCCAACCGGTCGACAAGAATCCCACGACGGACACCAACCCGACACCGCAGACCAGCACCGGCGGCGATCAGCAAGGTACGCAGCCAGCCCAGCCTGCATCTCCCAAGCCAAGTGGCGGCTAGGCCTATGGAGCGACGCAACGCGATAATCTCGCTGGTGATAGCCGCAGTCATCATTGTCGGTTTCGTCGTCGGCTTTTTCTACATTGATATGGGCTGGCAGACCTCGCCGCTGAAACGCGCGCCTGAACAGAACCAGGGTGGCAACGCCCCGGCGGATACCTCACCAGCCGCGGGCGTCCAGAAGAATCCCAAGGAAAACACCGAAATGCCTGGGCAGTGATCGACAGCTCGTCTCTGAGTAGACCTCGAACCAAGCCAGACGCGTTTATGCTGTCAGGTCCCACCGTGCTGATCCTTATGTACTTTCTGCTTCCCGTCTGGCTTGTCGCTGGCTTTGCAGACTGGCTTTGCCACCGCGCCTCACATATCGAGTCGACCACGGGCGCCAAGGAATCCTTGATCCATCTTCTGATGTTCGCCGAAGTAGGCGTGCCGTTGCTGGCAGCCATGTTCCTCGAGGTGAATGCCTTGGTCATCGCTGTCATGATCGTCACCTTCTTCATCCACGAGGCGACGGCGATGTGGGATGTACGCTATGCAACCACGGCGCGCAGGGTAACGCCGATCGAACAGCATGTGCACAGCTTTCTGGAAATGATCCCGCTGATGGGCCTGGTCAGCGTCGTCTCCCTCCATTGGACGCAGTTTCTTGCGTTGTTCGGGGCGGGGCCGGAAACCGCGCGCTTCGATATCGTCTGGAAATCGCAGCAGTTGCCACTGATCTATATCGTCTGCGTGATGGCCGTGATCGTACTTTTCGAGTTGCTTCCGTATGTGGAGGAATTCGTCAGGGGCTTACGGGCCAATGCCGGGAGGCTGATCCCGCCGAAAGCCAGGCGACGCGACCCGGGCCACACGACGTTGCGGTGATGGGGCGGTCTGAAACGATGCTTCCTTGACCACAAGTACTCAGCGGTCTGAGCGCCGTCTCGCGCGGAACATCTCTGCCGGACTGGTCATTAACAGAACGGGAGAGGACAGACATGGAGCGTGATGATGAGCATCCTTTCCGACCTCGACAAAAAGCTGACGGACAACATGTATGAACATGCCAGCGAACTCACGGATGCGGTGGCGGACCTGCCGCCGGAACTCGTTGAAAGCGTCGACCGGCTAATGCCTTTCATCCAGCCCGAAGCGCGCGAGACGGTGAGAAATCAGGTTTTCGGCCTGATCCACGAATACAGGATCGTGGCCCCTCGCAGCCCGGCCGATCAGGATTGACCTACCCGTTCTGGTCTATCGCGTGAGGCGCGGGTTGGCTGCCGCCATCGTTGCTTGCTCTATGGCCGCCGAACCACAGCCAAGCCGCGACGATCACGACTGCCACGATCACTATCCAGGATATGAGACGAGGCATTGCGGGATTCTCCGTGCCAGCAGTCCATTCACGTCGACGTGATGATCAGGACGGAATTGAAGTCGGCTCCGCCGCCTCCTTGTGCTCCTAATTCCGCACGCGATCCTTTGTTCCGCTTGAGTTGCGGTGGCCGGCTGAGATCTGTCGCGTCCACATGCCCTGCAGCCGCCCCGCCGGATGGGCTTTCGTTGACGCGCCCGCTGAACGCTCTAGGTCAATTCAAGCCGACCACCGCTCGTTCGGCACTAGGGGAGACTATTCTTGTGGCGCACCAAACGCCGAATTTGATCCTCAGCGGCCGTCATTTCCGGCTGGATTGTTTGTGCTTGCTGTTGCTGTTGTGCGTGTCGGCGGGATGCTCGTCTTCCGACGAGATCGAGCAGCAATCACGAACAGCGGCTTCCGCGGCACAGACCGCATCGATGTTGCTCGACGCTTGGATGGGCGGCGCGGCGCCGACCGCATACACGGTGGACACGCTGCAATCGATCGCCAAGACGCTCGTAGATACGGGGGCGCAAATCCGGTCCGCCGAAACCAGTGAACCCACCGAGCAAGCTTCTCTGACAAAAGCAGTCAATGATTTGTCGGTCGCGGTGACGCGTGCCGAGGCCGGACTGCAGGCAGATGACCGGCTGGAAGTCCAAGACGCGCAACAGGATTTACGGCTGGCGTCGCGTGCGCTCGCTGCCGCCTACGCCAAGTATTTCGCGCCGAAGCCATGAAAAAGCTCATGGAAATATCCCTCGGCGTCGTCACCAGCGTCGGCGGCTTCCTCGAAGTTGGGTCCATGGCGACGGCGGCGCAGGCAGGCGCGATGTTTGGCTTCCAGTTGATCTGGGCGGTGGTGCTTGGCACCGTCTGCATCATCTTCCTTGTCGAAATGTCCGGCCGGTTCGCGGCCGTGAGCCATCACACGATCTCCGACGGCATCCGCGAAAGGTTCGGTTTCAACGTCTTTCTATGGCCGTTGCTTGCCGCCTTGCTGGTCAATTTCCTGGTGCTGTCCGCCGAGATCGGCGGCGTTGCCATTGCGCTCGAACTTGCCACGGGCATAGGCTTCCAGTGGTGGGCACTGCCGGTGGCTTTGCTGGCGTGGCTGCTGCTCTGGAAAGGCACGTTCGGCGTCATCGAGAAGGGCGTGTCGTTTCTCGGTCTGGTGACGCTGTGTTTCGTCGTCGGAGCGGTGATGCTGAGACCTGATTGGACGGCAGTCGCAAGGGGCGCCGTGCCTTCGCTGCCGGTCCACGATGCCGCCAATTACTGGTTCATGGCGGTCAGCATTCTGGGCGCCTCGATATCGCCCTACCTGTTCATGTTCTATTCCTCGGGGGCCATCGAGGACCGGTGGGACAAAAGCTATCTCGGCGCCAATCGGGCCATAGCGGGGTTGGGCATGACCTTCGGGGGCACCATCTCGATCGGCGTGTTGATCGTGGCCGCTCTCGTGCTCGCCACGCATGGCGTCACCCAGGTGGACGACTATCACCAACTGCCGTTGATGCTGATCCCCATATTCGGCTTCTGGGGCTTCGTGCTGTTTGTTGCTTCTCTCGCCATCGCCTGCTTCGGCGCTGCGCTCGAGGTCGGGTTGCAACAGGCCTATCTTGTGGCCCAAGGGTTCGGCTGGAATTGGGGCGAGGATCGCAAGCCGCGCGACGATCCGGGTTTCAGCGCCATCTACACGATATCATTACTGTTGGCGGCTATTCCCATCGCGCTTGGTCTTGACCCGCTGAGGCTCACCATCTTTTCCATGGCGCTGACGGCTGCCAGCCTTCCGCTGACCGTCGTTCCGTTCCTGTTTCTGCTGAACGACAAACGTTATGTCGGCGAGCATCGCAACGGCATTTTGTCAAATGCCGCCGTCATCTTCATCATCGCGCTTGGCTTCGTACTGGCGGTGGTGACCATCCCGCTGCAGATATTCGGAGGCACATGATGAAGTTGCTGCGTGATCTCCTGGACAAGCAGGTGGTCGACCGCGAGCAGGTCAAGGTCGGTAAGGTCGACGGTTTGGTGGCGCAGTTGCGGCCTGGCAAGCCGCCTCGGATCATTGCCATCGAGCTCGGCTCCATCACCCTGGCGCGTCGCCTCGGCGCACGGCCCGGGCGCTGGATGGCGCGGCTCGCGGTCAAGCTGGGCGGCACGCAGCATGGCGAACCTCATCGGATCGCTTGGCGCAAGGTGAAAGATATCGGCATCGATATCGAGTTCGACATCGATGTGCGAGAAACGTCGATCTTCGCCTGGCAGGACTGGTTGCGCGACCATATCATCGGGCGCATTCCGGGAGCTTGATGATGATTACGGTCAATCTCGAGCATCTGGCGGGGCGGCGCGTACTCTCGCAGCGCGGCAAGAATGTCGGTTATATCGAGGAGATCCGCGCCGAACGGGATGGTGACGATTTCGTCGTCACCGAATTCCACGTCGGGGTCTACGCTGCTTTCGAGCGTCTTTCGGCCTCGGCCATAGGCGTGGCGGTGCTGGATCTTTTCCGATTACGCCGCCGCGACGGTCTATACCGCATTCCTTGGGACAAGCTCGACATCTCCGATCCCGCGCGACCGCGGCTGCTGTGCCCAATGACTGAACTCTCAGGCATGAAGGACGCGCCGGACCTCCAGGAATAGGTCGTGGGTGCTGCATCGTCGGGATTAGTCTCAGCGCAGCATGCTTGCCGCCAGGAAGACCACGGCTGCTGTCAAAACGACAGCTGCAATCACCAACACCGGCCAGTTGCCGCCAGGCCGCAGTTCCGGCTCGCCTTCGACCGGACGCATGGCATTGGCAAAGCTGGCATCGTTTTCGAATTTTGGACGAGTGCGCGGCGGACTTGTCTCAGCGACCGGATTTTGTGTGTCCGCGGCCAGAGGCGAAGTTCAGGCAGGAGCAACGCACGACAAGACGCCGGG
>NZ_RZRA01000230.1:0-6520 GCF_003998945.1 Mesorhizobium sp. M7A.F.Ca.CA.003.01.2.1
CGATCGTATGCCTCCTGCTTTCCTCGATCAGAGCAGTTCACCGTTTCACGGAAACGGCGAACCGCTCTAACTCATTGTCTTGGCGCAATTCCGGGCGGAAAACCGTTTCACACTTTTCCTGGAATTGCTCTTAAGTCCGTTCAAGCCTTGTTCTTGTTGTAGACGTCGAAGATCACGGCGCCGAGCAGCACCAGGCCTTTGACCACCTGCTGCCAGTCGACATTGACGCCCATGATCGACATGCCGTTGTTCATCACGCCCATGATGAAGCCGCCGACCCCCGCGCCGATGACCTGACCGACGCCGCCCATCGCCGAGGCGCCGCCGATGAAGACGGCGGCGATGACGTCGAGCTCGCTGCCGAGGCCCGCGGCCGGCACCGCCTGTCCCAGTCGCGCCGCGATGATCAGGCCGCCGAGCGCCGACAGCACGCCCATATTGATGAACACCATCAGCGTCAGCCGCTCGGTGTTGATGCCTGACAGCTGCGCGGCCTTGGCATTGCCGCCCATGGCGTAGATACGGCGGCCGATGGTCATGCGCTTGGTGACGAAGACGAACAGCGAGATCAGCACGCCCATGACGAGCAGCACGACCGGCAGGCCTCTGTAGCTGGCGAACTCATAGACCAGGAACAGCGCCAGGGCGCTGGCGACCAGCGTCTTGACGACGAACAGGGCAAAGGGCTCGGCCTCATAGCCATGGCGTTCGCGCTTGCGACGCGTCCTCACCCCGAAATAGGCATAGGCCAGCACGGCGATCAGGCCCAGCACGATCGTCGTCATGTGCAGCGTCAGGCCGCTGCCCATGATGGTCTTGCCGGCCGCGTTCACCGTCGGCGGGATCAGCGTCAGCGGGCCGATGACATCCGGGATGAAGCCCGAGCTGAGCATTTTGAAGTCGTCGGGAAGCGGACCGACCGAGGATCCGCCGCCCAGCAGCGCCTGGCAGATGCCGCGGAAGATCAGCATGCCGGCCAGTGTCACGATGAAGCTCGGTATTCTGTGATAGGCGATCCAGTAGCCTTGCGCCGCCCCGATCAGGCCGCCCACGACGAGGCAGATGATCGAAACCACCAGCGGATTGCTGAGCGGTCCAAGTTGCCAGATGACCATCATGTTTGCCGCCAGCGCGCCGATGAAACCGGCGACCGATCCGACGCTGAGGTCGATATAGCCGGAAACGATCACCAGCAGCATGCCCAGCGCCATCACGATGATGAACGAGTTCTGCTGCACCAGGTTGCTCAGGTTCACCGGCTTGAACAGCGTTCCCGACGTGGTGAACTGGAAAAACAGCATGATGACGATCAGCGCGATGATCAGGCCGTATTCGCGCAGGTTCGTGGCCAGCGCCGAGACGGCGATGCGTGCGCGCTGCTCTTCGGCGACATTGCCGTGCGGGGCGGGGGCGCTTTCGGTGCTCATGCTGCTTTTCCTTCTCCACGAACGATGGCGCGCATTATTTTTTCCTGGCTTGCTTCCGCGGCGGGCATTTCGCCCACGATGCGCCCTTCGTTCATGACGTAGATGCGGTCGGTGATGCCGAGCAATTCCGGCATTTCCGACGAGATGACCACGATCGCCTTACCCTCCGAGGCGAGTCGCGCGATGATCGTGTAGATTTCGTACTTGGCGCCGACATCGATGCCGCGTGTCGGCTCGTCGAGGATCAGCACGTCCGGGTCGGCGAACAGCCATTTCGACAGCACCACCTTCTGCTGGTTGCCGCCGGAAAGATTGCCGGTCAACTGATAGACGCTGGAAGCGCGGATATTGGTCTTCTTGCGATAGTCGTTGGCAACGGCGAGCTCGCGCATGTCGTCGATCACGCTGTGGCGGGCCACGCCGCCGAGATTGGCCAGCGTGATGTTGTGCTTGATATGGTCGATGAGGTTGAGCCCGTAGGTCTTGCGATCCTCGGTGACGTAGGCGATGCCGTGTTGGACCGCCTTGCTTACCGAGGACACATCGATCGGCTTGCCCTTGAGCAGCACCTCGCCTGTGATGCGGCGGCCGTAGGAGCGGCCGAACAGGCTCATGGCGAATTCGGTGCGGCCGGCGCCCATCAGCCCGGCAATGCCCACCACTTCGCCCTCGCGCACATTGATGTCGATACCCTTGATCACCTGCCGCTCGGCATGGAGCGGGTGATAGACCGACCAGTTCTTCACCTCGAACACGATCTCGCCGATATCAGGCTCGCGCGGCGGATAGCGGTCGTCGAGGGAACGACCGACCATCGAGGTGATGATGCGGTCTTCGGAGATGTCCTTCTTGGCCAGCGTCTCGATGGTGCGCCCGTCACGGATCACCGTCACCTTGTCGGCGACCCGGTTGATCTCGTTGAGCTTGTGCGAGATCAGGATCGAGGTCATGCCTTGCCGCTTGAATTCGAGCAGCAGGTCAAGCAGCGCCTGGCTGTCCTTTTCGCTGAGCGATGCCGTAGGCTCATCGAGGATCAGGAGCTTGACCTCCTTGCTCAGCGCCTTGGCGATCTCGACCAGCTGCTGCTTGCCGACGCCGATATTGGTGATCAGCGTCTTGGGGTCCTCCTTAAGGCCCACCTTCTTCAACAGCGCACTGGTGCGCTCCTCGTTGGCGTCCCAGTCGATGACGCCGAATTTCGCGTGCTCGTTGCCGAGGAAGATGTTTTCGGCGATCGACAGCATCGGCACCAGCGCTAGCTCCTGGTGGATGATGACGATACCCTTGTGTTCGCTGTCCTGGATGCCCTTGAACTGGCATTCCTGGCCTTGGAAGATGATCTGGCCGTCATAGGTGCCGGAGGGATAGACGCCCGACAGCACCTTCATCAGCGTCGACTTGCCGGCGCCGTTTTCGCCGACCACGGCGTGGATCTCGCCTTCCTCGACGCTGAGATTGACGTTCGACAGCGCCTTCACGCCGGGAAACGTCTTGGTGATGTCGCGCATCTCCAAAATCGTCGGGGCCATGGGGACTACCGCTCCTTGAGAGCTCGGCAAATATTGCCGGCGAGGTCGGTGACAATACCGGGCTCGCTGGTGAACGAAAAGGGGCCCTGCGTTGCGCAGGACCCCCTGACTTTGTAACCGGGATTACTTCAGTTCGTCGGCCTTGATGTAGCCGGAGTCGACGACCAGCGCCTGGTAGTTCGACTTGTCGACTTCATGCGGCGTCAACAGGATCGAGGGAACGACCTTGACGTCGTTGTTGTAGGTCTTTTCATCGAGTCCGTCCGGCTTGCCGCCCGAGAGCACCTTGTCGACGAGCTCGACGGTGGCCTTGGCCAGTTCGCGGGTGTCCTTGAACACGGTCGAGTACTGCTCGCCCGAGATGATCAGCTTGACCGAAGCGGTCTCAGCGTCCTGACCGGTCACGATTGGCCAAGGCTGAGCCTCGGTGCCGTAGCCGACGGCGCGCAGCGAGGCGGTGATGCCGCGCGACAGGCCGTCATAGGGCGAAAGAACGCCATCGACGCGGCTGCCATCCGAATAGTTGGCCGACAGCAGATTGTCCATGCGTGCCTGGGCGGTGGCGGCGAGCCAACGCAGCGTGCCGACCTTGTCCATGCCGGTCTGGCCGGACTTGATCTTGATCGAGCCGTCGTCGATCAGCGGCTGCAGGACGGAGATGGCGCCATTGTAGAAGAAGAAGGCGTTGTTGTCGTCGGGCGAGCCGCCGAACAGTTCGACGTTCCACGGCTTGGTGTTCGGGAAGCGTTCCTTGAGGCCCTTGACCAGCGAATTCGCCTGGATCACGCCGACGCCGAAATTGTCGAAGGTGGTGTAGTAGTCGACATTGGCGGTCTTCTTGATCAGGCGGTCATAGGCGACGACGACGACGCCCGCGTCAGCGGCCTTCTGCAGAGCATCCGACAGGGTGGTGCCGTCGATAGAAGCGATGATCAGCGCCTTCGGGCCTTTGGTGATTTCGTTTTCCAGCTGGCTGAGCTGGTTGGGGATGTCGTCCTGCGCGTATTGCAGGTCGACGGTGTAGCCGAGAGCCTCGAGCTGGGACTTGACGGCATCGCCGTCATTGATCCAGCGCTGCGAGGTCTTGGTCGGCATCAGCACGCCGACGAGACCCTTGTCGGCTGCGTGCGCCGAGTAGGTCATGGCAGCGATGCCAAGGGCCGCGACGGCGGCCAGTGTCTTGATGATTTTCACTTTAACTCTCCCTGTTTGATGGACGCGGCACCCCGGGGGTCGCGGGCCGCGCAATCGTGCAGAAGCGCCAAGGCACCGCTGCCGTCATATCGATCTCCGGTATCCTCCCATGGCCCCGAGACGCTGATTCAATCGATACGATTTTTCTCGTCGGCGACCGTCACGTCTTGGAACGCGCGGAGGGTGTGGGTCTTTGCCATAACTGTCAAATGCGATCTTTGATGGTTGCTATATCATGGTTGGTATATGTATTGCGACGTGACGGGCTGACCCCGATGTCGGTCGTACACGAGCAGAAGGCAGGGAAAGCGATGGCGCGGCCAGCGAATCCGACAACAGCTTCAGATGGTTACAGAGAAGCACCGGGCGATGGCGAAACCCTGCTGCGCAGCGGTCTCAGTCTGCGTCACATGCGCATGATCGTCGCGCTCGACGACCATGGCCGGGTCAGCGCGGCAGCCCAGGTTCTGAACATTTCGCAGCCGGCGGCCTCGCGCATGATCGCGGAGATGGAGGCGGTGCTGGAGGTCAAGCTGTGCGAGAGGCTGCCGCGCGGCATCACCTTGACGCCATACGGCAAGGCTTTGGCCAGGCGCGCGCGCTCGATCCTGCTGGAGATGCGCGAGGTCGACCGCGAGATTTCCGAGCTCAAGGCGGGCAAGGGTGGTTCGGTTTTCCTGGGTGCCGTGACCGCGCCGGCAATCGAGCTGGCGGTGCCGGCAATTCGTGAAATCCGCCGCATCTATCCGCGCATCGAGATCACCATGCAGGTCGAGACCTCCAATGTGCTGGCACGCGAGCTGATCGCCACGCGCCATGACTTCATCATCGCGCGCATCCCGGACGACCTCAATCCGCGGCTGTTCGAGTCGCGCGTCATCGGCGTCGAGAAAGCCTGCCTGATCGTGCGCCGTGGCCACCCGCTCACCAGGGGCAGCGTGGTGCGGCTGGAAGACACCGCCGCCTATGACTGGGTCTTCCAGTCGGGCGGCTCGCCCTTGCGCCAGGCGATGGAGAGCAACTTCCTCAACCGCAACATCGCTTTGCCGGACCGTATCCTGAACACCAGTTCGCTGCTCCTGACCCTGGTCATGGTCGCGCAATCCGATGCCATCGCACCGGTCTCTGTCCAGGTGGCGAAATTCATCCAGAACCCTGACGGGCTGGCCGGCGCCATCGACGTCGTCCAGACCGAATTCGACATCGAGGTCAGGCCCTACAGCCTGATCACGGTGAGGAATCGCGCGCTGTCGCCGGCCGCCAAGATGCTGCACGACTTCATTCTGAGGGAAGTGGGATGATGGCTGGATCAGGTAAGCTTCTCCGGCGAAAGCGCCGCCAGGCCGAGGCCAGCGAAAGCGAACTGGGAACATTATTTCCCGCCGATGCGTTCATGATCTTGCAAGGGACGATTTCTTCTGGAGGCTGAACATGCGCAGCTTCGAAATCATCGACCTGCTTTGCGTGATCGAGGCCTGCAAGCACGATCGATCGGTCGGCAATTTCGTGTCCATGGCTGAAGGCGTGGAAGAATTGCGGGTGTTGACCGGCGACTTCGTTTCATCGGATGACGCGGCGGCAAACGCCCTCGCAACGGTGGCGCTGGCGAGAGGCTGCTCGGTTGTGTTCGACGAACAGGCAGGCGCTGAAATGGTTCTGACGCCTTAGGCTGGAGCGGGTAGCGGGAATCGAACCCGCGCGTTCAGCTTGGGAAGCTGACAAGCTACCATTACATCATACCCGCGTGCGCCCTCGTTAGCATGAGGGTTGGCCTTCGGGCAATCGCAAAGCGGTCCGTTTCGGCACGACGCCGTCGTGCTGCGGATCACGGCGCGCCTGCGGCCGTGAATTGCCGGTTTGCCTTCGCGGCCTTGTCGCTGGTGGCGAAACTTGGCCAGTATTTCGAGATGGCCAGCGTCGCGCCGGCGGAAGAGAAGTGGCCATAGTCGAAGTAGAGAAATTCATTGGTCTTGGCGTCGGCGTATGAACAACCGGCCGAGTCGCACAGATACGTCAGCGGATCTATGAAATCGGCCCCTTTGGTGAACGGCAGAACCCGTGCGTTGATGCCCGGATCCATAGCCATAGGCCAGGATGTGGTTCCGGCATGCTCCCGCTTCACCAAGAAAGCGATCTTCTGGACGTCGGCGATGAATTCCGGAGACTGGCCGACGGTATAGACCTTGACCCCCATCTCGCGAAGCCGGTCGATCGTCTTCTGCAGGCCGGCGAAGCCCCTGGCCTGGTAGTCGGTCCATCGGCCGCTCAGGATCACCGCCTGGATGTTTGCGTCGCGAATGATCGACAAGGCCCGTTCGTTGAAGCGGGTGCAGGCGGGCCGAGCATAGGAAAAATAGGTCAGGTCGGGCG
>NZ_RZRA01000231.1:0-6519 GCF_003998945.1 Mesorhizobium sp. M7A.F.Ca.CA.003.01.2.1
GCGCCAGGCCAGCAGCGGCTGCGCGCTCAAAACCCACTATGACGATCCCGCGAAGCGCCGCCTGCTCAAGCCGGAAGCCATCTGGGAAGTGGAGAACGCAACGCGGCTGACGGCGCCGCAGATCCGCGCCGCTTCGGTCATCCGCACGTCCTGGCATCGCACGCTGCTGTCGATCTTCGACCGCTATGATCTGATTGCGCTGCCGACAGCGCAGGTCTTCCCCTTCGACATCGATACGCATTGGCCGCGTGAGGTCGCCGGACGCACAATGGACAGCTATCACCGCTGGATGCAGGTTTCCGCCTTCGCGACCTTGGGCGGCTGCCCGGCGGCCAATGTGCCGGTCGGCTTCGACGATAGAGGGCGGCCGATGGGCATGCAGCTGATCGGCCGGCCACGCGGCGACCTTGCCGTGCTCAAGGCGGCGGCCGCCTATGAGGCAACACTGCCCTGGCCGGCCGGCGCCTGAATCGCACGCGTTGGCGGCCGCGGCGCTTCGCGCACCGGCTTGCATCGCTATCGCCGCCATGCATTGATTATCCTCAGCCGCGCCGCCTCGGCGGTATTCCTGGGGAAAAAGCATGTCGCTCGAACTCTACGCCGCCTATGTCCTCGCTTGCATCGTCATTATCCTGGTGCCCGGTCCGACGGTCACGCTGATCATTGCCAACAGCATCCGCCATGGCTCGCGCGCCGGCCTCGCCAACGTCGCCGGCACGCAGGCCGGGCTTGCCGTGATGATCGCCATCGTCGGCATCGGCCTCAACACGCTGATCGCAGGCATGGGCCACTGGTTCGAGTGGGTACGACTGATCGGCGCGGCCTATCTGATCTGGATGGGTGTGCAGATGTTCCGCTCCAAGGGCACGTTGAATGCCGATGGAACAGCGAGAAAGCCGCGCGGCGGCTTCTTCCTGCAGGGCCTGCTGGTGGCGCTGAGCAACCCCAAGACGCTGATTTTCTTCGGCGCCTTCTTTCCGCAGTTCATTTCGCCGCAAGGCAACTACTCGCTGCAGATCGCCGTCATGGGTCTGACCGCCATGATCTTCGCCGCCTTCTCGGATTCGACTTACGCGCTGGCCGCCGGCCGCGCCGGGCGCCTGCTGTCGGCCGGCCGCATCAAACTCCTGTCGAGGATCAGCGGCAGCTTCATGGTCGGCGGCGGCCTGTGGCTGGCGTTTTCGCGGTCGAAGTAAAGGCGGCCGAGCCGGCGCCGCAAGGAGTTGCAGCACCCTGGAATGGCAACAGATTGAAAGTGTGCTGTCCCACCACCACATGAATCTGGCTTGAGGGATTCATGTCTGTCTTTTGGACTTGGGATGGTTTGAAGAGGAACGCGCCTGGCGTGATCCTCTTTATTGGTGCGTTTGCGGTTATGATCATGTTGGCGGCAAACAAATGGATCAACGACGCCAGCCCGATCCGATCGGTCGACACAGTCGAGGCAAACGTCGAAAGTGTCCGGTTGGACCATGGCCGCGGCATATATCTGGTTTCTATCGAGAACGGTTCGTCTGTCCTTATCGATGACGATCACCCGCATCTGATCGGCTCGCGCACAAACATCGAACGCGTCACGCGCGACAATGGCTTCGTCTTCTACCGATTCGTGAATTGAATCATGGCAACAGTATCTTCTCTCAGAAACCGCCTGCTTCTGTTTCAGGCAGAATACCGAGACGCAGTCATTGGTGTCGTATTCTTCTGCGCACTGCCCCTGGCGGCGCTGATCCCGATTGCGATGAACCAGGACAATCCGGTTGTGGCAACTCAGAGTGTGATGGGCACTATCGAGTATGTGAGGTTAATGCCCATCAATCCGAAGATGGCTGCCGGGCGCGGGCTGTATTACACATACGATGTCCGCCTTGATGGCAACAGCGCGGTGACATCCATCGATGATGAAGTGGGGATGCCGCACCTTGTCGGTTCGGTCATCCCCATCGAGCGGCAACATCATAAGCGCGGCGGAGACACCTATCGGTTTCTCAATGAGTGAAGACGCGTGCTCACAAGTTCAGTTCTGTTCTGACGGTCAGTTAAGCCGCCCCAGCCTCTCCACCAGCAAGGCGAAAAACGCATCATGGTCGATGTCGCGCATCACCATGGCGTTCTTCGGCCGTTTGGTGACGCCCCACCAGTCGATCACGGTCATGCCCATGGTCAGTTCCGAGGCGGTTTCCACGCTGACGTTGCAGTTGCGGCCCTTGAACAGGTCCGGCTTCAACAGATAGGCGATGACGCAAGGATCGTGCAGCGGGCCACCGTCGGTGCCGTATTTCTCTTCATCGAAGCGCTCGAAGAACTCCAACATCTCCGCGGTGGCGGTGCCGACCCTGGTGCCCAGCGCGCGGAAGGCCTGCGTGCGCTTGGCGGTGGTCAGCGCCTTGTGGGTGACGTCGAGAGGCATCATGACGATCGGAATGCCGGATTTGAGCACGACATCTGCGGCCTGCGGGTCGACATAGATGTTGAATTCGGCGGTCGGTGTGACATTGCCGCCTTCGAAGAAGCCGCCGCCCATCAGCACGATTTCCTTGATGCGCGGTGCGATGCGCGGCTCGCGGATCAGCGCCAGCGCAATGTTGGTGAGCGGGCCGAGCGCGCAAAGCGTGATCGTGCCGCTTTCTTCGCTCATCAGCGTCTCGACGATGAAATCGACCGCGTACTGGTCCTGCAGCTTCATCGTCGGTTCGGGCAATTGCGGACCGTTGAGGCCGGTCTTGCCATGCACTTCCTCGGCGGTGACCAGTTCGCGCGTCAGGGGCCGGATGGCACCGGCATAGACCTTGATGTCCGGGCGGCCGGCCAGCTCGCAGATCTTGCGGGCATTCTTTTCGGTAAGCTTCAGCGGCACGTTGCCGGCAACGGCTGATATGCCGACGATCTCCAGTTCGGAGCTGCCGAGCGCCAGCAATATGGCGACGGCATCATCCTGGCCGGGATCCGTGTCGATGATGATCTTGCGTGACTGGGGCATTTCAATTCCTTGTTTGGCGAGGTCGTGGACTTGCATCGATCCGATCGGAACATCCAAATGACGCCGAAGCGGCCGCGAGCTGCCAGGCCGAACCGCTCGACCGGGGAAGACAATCCCGACCCGCGCGCTTTTCCTTGCATCTGCTCGCCGTTTCAAGCGCCATGTCTGTCATTCCTGTGAGTCCACGGCCTGGTCTTTTTGGGCGGGTCTGTTGACGGCTTGAACTTGGTCGCGGGGCGGACCATATCAAGGCCATCGGGAAAAATGCCATCTGGGTTTTTCCACTTTATGTCGCTCTTGAGAGGACAGTGTAACATGAGCCGAATGACGCCCTTTTCCAGCCCGCTTCTGCTTGGTTTCGACGCCATGGAAAAGACCCTGGAACGCCTGGCGAAGTCCGGTGACAGCTACCCTCCCTACAACATCGAACGCCTCAGCGGCGCCGACGGCAAAACCGAAAGGTTGCGCATCACATTGGCGGTCGCCGGTTTCGCCGAAAGCGATCTCGATGTCACCACGGAGGAAAACCAGTTGGTCGTGCGCGGCCGTCAGACCGACGACACCGAGCGCGAATTTCTTCATCGCGGCATCGCCGCGCGCCAGTTCCAGCGCTGTTTCGTGCTGGCCGACGGCATGCGGGTGATCGCAGCGGAGTTGAAGAACGGCCTTTTGGCGATCGACCTCGATCGGCCGGAGTCCGAACGGCTGGTACGGAAAATAAACATATCGGTGAAAGACTGATCTTTACCGATGGCTCTCATGCGGGATGGCCTTGAGCGGCGTCCTCGCGCCAAGGAGGCTTTGAAATGACCAGAACTGAAACTATCACCATGACCAATGGCGAATTCGCTCATCTCGGCGAGGGCTCGGTCGCTTATCTCAGAAAGGTCTCGAGCGACGAATTGCTCGGCCGTTTCCCCAATCTCGGCGAAATCGCTCCCGGCATGGAACTGTGGGCGCTGTTTGCAGCCAATGGCCAGCCGATCCTGCTTTCCGACGCGCGTGACCGCGCACTGGCCGGTGCCATGGAAAACGACCTGACCACGGTCGCCATCCACTAAGACCCAGCGCGCCGCCCTGTTAGGCGCGACCAGCAGGCTCAAACGCATAGGGCCGCCCGTGGCGGCCCTTGAAGTTCGTCTCACCAGAAAAATCAGGCCGCGTGCGAGGCCTGGGTGTCCGATAAAAGCGCGTGGATAGCCGCGGCGTCGCGCGTACCCCTGATCTTGGCCACCGTGTCGGCGTCACGCAGCACTCGCGCGATGCGCGACAGTGCCTTGAGGTGATCGGCACCCGCCCCTTCCGGCGCCAGCAGCAGAAACACCAGATCGACGGGCTGATCGTCCAGCGATTCGAAATCGACAGGCGTCTCCAGCCGGGCGAAAACACCTGCGATGCGCTTCACGCCGGCCAGCTTGCCGTGCGGGATGGCGATGCCGTTGCCGACGCCGGTCGAACCCAGCCGCTCACGCTGCAGGATGGTGTCGAACACCTCCCGCTCCGGAATGCCGGAAATCGCCGCCGCCCGTTCGGACAGCAATTGCAGCAGCTGCTTCTTGGAGTTCGCCTTCAACGCCGGCAATATCGCCGGAACGTTGATAAGATCGCTCAGATCCATGCTTGAAAATCCCTTGTTCGCCTGCCGTCACCAGTCCTCACCCCTCGTGCGGCCGGCTCTTATCCCAGTGCGACCTCGTCGTCACCGTGCGACCCTTGTCGTCACCGTGCGACCGTTGTCGTCACGCTTGTGCGACCTTGGTCGTCGACGGGTCGATCCAACCGATATTTCCATCGGGTCGGCGATAGACGATGTTGAGATGGTCGGTTCCCGCGTTGCGGAAGACGAAGACCGGGCTGTCCTTGGTGTCGAGCTCGATGACCGCCGACGCCACCGACATGGTCTTCAGCGTCATGGTTGATTCGGCGACGATGGCCGGCGCGAAATTCTCCGGAATGTCCTCGTCGTCATCGGCAAGCGGCGCCATCACCGTGTAGGCTATGTCGGTCGGTTGGCCGTTGGCGGCGCCCGAATTGTGCGATTTCAGCCGGCGCTTGTAGCGCCTCAGGCGGGTTTCCAGACGGTCCGCCGCCGCCTCGAAGGCAAGCGTCGGATCCTGGGCATCGCCGGTGGCCTGCAGCGAAGCGCCGGAATCCAGCCGGATCATGCAATCCGCCGAATAGCGCGAACCCGATTTGATGACCGTGACATGTCCGGCAAAGCCGCGATCGAAATATTTGCCGATCGCTTCGCCGACACGATCGTTGATGCGTGTCCGAAACGCATCGCCGATGTCCATGTGTTTTCCCGATATGCGCAGATTCATCTGAAAACTGACCTTCCTTGCTCAGGCTTCAAACTGGCCCGAGTTTATACTCGTGATCCGTGCGCACAAGCTTTGCGGCGTCACTTGCGCCGATTTTAAATCCAGACTTTCCGGTTGATCACAAGCCGCCCTTTGACCGTCCCGAGGCCAACGTCGTGACGGACCATCCGCATGCGGGCATCTAGCCCGTCTCATGCGGGCGGGCTTCTAGCCAGTTCACCGCGGCTTGTCAATGAAGTGCTGGCTTGTGGAAAATCGACCCGCCTCAGCGCCCGGCGCTGGCCATCGCACGTTTCTCGCGCCGGCGCTGCACCGAGGAGGGGATATTCATGCCTTCCCGGTACTTGGCGACCGTACGCCTTGCAATGTCGACGCCACTTTCGCGCAACATGTCGACGATTGCATCGTCGGAAAGCACGTCGACGGGCTTCTCCTCGTCGATCAACTGCTTGATGCGGTCACGCACGGCTTCCGAGGAGTGCGCATCGCCGCCGCCCGATGCGGCGATCGAGGCGGTGAAGAAGTAGCGAAGCTCGAACACGCCGCGCGGCGTCAGCATGTATTTATTGGCTGTGACCCGGCTGACGGTCGATTCGTGCATGCCGATGGCGTCGGCCACAGTGCGCAGATTGAGCGGCTTCAGCTGCCGCACGCCATGGACGAGGAAGGCGTCCTGCTGGCGAACGATTTCCGAGGCGACCTTGAGGATGGTCTTTGCCCGCTGGTCGAGGCTGCGCGTCAGCCAGTTGGCGTTCTGCAGGCATTCGGCCAGAAAATCCCTTTCCGCCTGGTTCTTGGCCTGCGGAGAGACCTGGGCGAAATAGATATGGTCGACCAACACCCGCGGCAGCGTTTCGGCATTGAGTTCGACCGTCCAGCTGCCGTCATTGGCCGCGCGCACCTCCACATCGGCGACGATCGCGTCGCTGGCGCCGCCCGAAAACGCCATGCCCGGCCGGGGATCGAGCGCCCGGATTTCGGCCAGCATGTCGAGCAGATCCTCCTCGTCGACACCGCAGATCCGTTTCAATGCGTGAAAATCGCGCCGTGCCAGGAGTTCGAGATTGGCGACCAGCGCCTTCATCGCCGGATCGAGCCGGCTCCGCACGGCAAGCTGCAGCGACAGGCATTCGGCCAGGTCGCGGGCAAACAGGCCGGCCGGCTCGAAGGTCTGACACACCGCCAGCACCTTCGCCACGGCGGCGGCATCCGCAC
>NZ_RZRA01000232.1:0-6510 GCF_003998945.1 Mesorhizobium sp. M7A.F.Ca.CA.003.01.2.1
CGCCCCTGAAGGTCTCCATGCCCTTGAATTTCGGCAGATTGGCTTTGCCGGACTGTCCGGTCGCCAGCACCAGTTGCTTCGGCTTCAGCGTGATGTCCTTGCCGTCACGGTGGACGACAACGGTCCATTCCTTCGTCTTGTCGTCATAGGAAGCGCTTTTGGCCTCGGTCGAGGACCAGTAATTCAGCTCCATTACCTTGGTGTACATTTCCAGCCAGTCGCCGATCTTGTCCTTGGGCGAGAAGACCGGCCAGTTCTTGGGGAAATCGATATAGGGCAGATGGTCGTACCAGACCGGGTCATGCAGGCAGAGCGACTTGTAGCGCTTGCGCCAGCTGTCGCCGGCACGCTCGTTCTTCTCGATGATGATGGTCGGCACGCCAAGCTGCCGCAGCCGCGCGCCGAGCGCGATACCGCCCTGGCCGCCACCGATGATCACCGTATAGGGCTGCGTCTTGAAGCCGAGCTCGGCGGCTTCCCTCTCGCGCTCTTCCTTCCATGTCGGACGGTTCTTGCCCGAGCCGTGCCTGGCGCCCATCGGCCGCGCGAAGCCTGCCGGCTCCTCGTGGCCTTTCAGTTCGGCCATGGTGGTCAGCAGCGTCCAGATCTTGCCGTTCTTCAGCCTGATATGGCCGAAGCCGCGTGCCGCCTCCGTCTCGAAGCTGATCCAGCCCTCGATCAGTTCGCCGCTCTCGGTCGCGTCCTCGCCCTTGGCGATGGCGAAGTGCGATGGCCTGGTGTTCGACAACTGGCTTTTCAGCATGTCGCGGACCTGGTCGCGGCCTTCCATGGTCTTGATGTTCCAGGTGAAGGTAACGAGGTCGCGCCAGTAGCAATCTTCTTGAAAGCAATCGACCGCCTTCTCGATGTCATCGGCAGCAAGCGCGGCGCCGAACTGGTCGAGTACGTCAGACAGTTTCTTGCTAGAGGGCTTGTCGAGCATCAGGTTTCCTCCCGTGAAATCCAGATCGTCATGGTGATGGCTCCGACGGGCTTGCCGCCGGACGATCAAGTATCGTCAGAGATGGCGGCCCTCGTCACGCCCCACCATAGTTTCCAGCGGTTTCAATGGTTTATTCGCAAAATGGGATCACCCGGCGGTTTCGCAATCGCCCGGGCGCCGGAAACGACCGTCCCATTTGTGAATGCCGCGCCGGTCGCGCAAAGTTGATGGTCAAATGCCGCAATGCGGTCACCGGGGCCGATGACAACCGATCGGTGAGAAGCCGGGAAGCGGTGGCGGGCAGCAGGGCGGTTCCCGGGATTTTCTGGATGCGGAACTCTGGAGCCCGTTATGATTATCATATCCTTTTTCCAAGCGTCTTCACGCCACTCTCTCGGCCGGCGTGGACGTGCTGCAGCAATGGCCGCGGTCATGGCCTTGAGTGCGACGCTGACCGGCCCGCTGATGCTGCCCGGAACACAGGCGCATGCGGCGGAAATTTCCGTCACCGTCCGCGAAAGGCTTTCGAACTATGGCGGATGGCGAACCTCCAGCCGCTTCGGCGATGTCTGGGTTCCCTCGGTGCATACCCAATGGCGGCCCTACACCGAAGGCAGGTGGGTCTGGACTGACAATGGCTGGTACTGGCAGTCCACCGAGCCATTCGGCGATGTCGTCTATCACTATGGCCGCTGGGCGTATGATCCCGATTTCGGCTGGGTGTGGATCGCCGGCGATCAATGGGCGCCAGCCTGGGTGGTCTGGCGTCAGGGCGGCAATGATGTCGGCTGGGCTCCGGCGCCGCCCGACGTCGGTGCCGCCTTCGACGACGCCTGGTGGTGTTTCGTGCCGGTGGCGGCGATCGGCGCGGTGGATCTGGTCAGGGTGGTGCGGCCGGTTCAGGAGAACGTCGTCATCGTGCGCAACACGACATTCATCAACCAGACGGTCGTGGTCAACAATGCGCCACGCGTGCGGCTTGGCAACCAGGTGGTTGCAATCAATGCCGGACCCCGGCTGCAGCAACTCCCGAAGCCCGTCATGGAATCGATCAAGGCGGCAAAACTGGTTCCTCCGCTCAAAGGCGTGTTTGCCAGTGCACGTCTCGATGCTTCCAGGGGCGCCGAAATCAAGAAGCTTGCCGGCAATGCAATGCCTGCCGCCAAGGCGGCCAATGGGAACGGGCAAATCGTGGCGGGCCATGGCCCCAAGATTGCGAGCGGCGACAAGGCCACGTCTCCGAGCGCTGTGACAGCGAGCAATCCAGCCGTCGTGAAGCCTGGCAACACTGTGCGCAAGCGGATGGCCGCCGGCAACGGCGCGAAGGCCGATGCGCTCAAGCTGCATGCCGACAGGACCGCGGGCGATGGACGTATCGTCGTCAAATCGTCGGCCAAACCGGGTTCGGCCAAGCCGGTCTCGGGGCAGCGTCCTGCACGCGGTGCCGGACAACAGAAGCCGCATCAGCAGGCGATGGCAATGCACATGCCCCAGCACCATGGCCCGGCAAGGGTGGCACCTCACCATCCGCCAGCGAAGATGCAGGCGAGGAAGGTGTCCAGATGCGATCCGCGCGTTTCCCGCTGCAAGGCGCCGCGCTGATCGCCTCAATCGCGCCGGCACGCTGTGCGCGCCGGCGCGATTTTTCCCGTTGACAGGTCGCCTTGCCCGCCCTTAGTGTCCGCCACCATGAAAACAGCACTCATTCTCGTAGGAAAGCGCGTGGGCAAGGCGGTGTAACCGCCGGGCGAAAACCCCCCATGCGCAAGACACAGGCTCCCTCGGGGGCCTTTTTTATTGCCTGAAACACGACTAAACGACCAGCAAACGCCCAATGGCGACAGTACGGGACCAGACCGATGAGCAACGGACAGAACGAGCGGCGCGAGATGACGGGCGCCGAAATGGTGGTGCAGGCGCTGAAGGACAATGGCGTCAAGCATGTCTTCGGCTATCCCGGCGGCGCTGTCCTTCCGATCTATGACGAGATTTTTCAGCAAGACGAGGTCGAGCACATACTGGTGCGCCATGAGCAGGGCGCCGGCCATGCGGCGGAAGGCTATGCGCGTTCGACCGGTAAGGCCGGCGTGATGCTGGTGACCTCCGGCCCGGGCGCCACCAATGCGGTGACGCCGCTGCAGGACGCGTTGATGGATTCGATCCCGCTGGTCTGCCTGACCGGGCAGGTGCCGACCTCGCTGATCGGCTCGGACGCTTTTCAGGAATGCGATACGGTCGGCATCACGCGCCCCTGCACCAAGCACAACTGGCTGGTGAAGGACGTCAACGAGCTCGCCGCCACCATCCACGAGGCCTTTCATGTCGCGACCACCGGCCGTCCCGGTCCGGTCGTCGTCGACATCCCGAAGGATGTGCAGTTCGCCAAGGGATTCTATGTCCCGCCGCAGATCGCGCCACGCACCAGCTACCAGCCAAAGGTCCAGGGCGACCTGGAGAAGATCAAGGCGGCGGTCGAGTTGATGGCGGGCGCCAAGAAGCCGATCATCTACAGCGGCGGCGGCGTCATCAACTCCGGCCCGGAAGCGAGCCATCTGTTGCGCGAACTGGTCGATCTCACCGGTTTCCCGATCACCTCGACGCTGATGGGCCTCGGCGCCTATCCGGCATCGGGCAAGAACTGGATGGGCATGCTCGGCATGCACGGCACCTATGAAGCCAACATGGCCATGCATGATTGCGACGTGATGATCTGCATCGGCGCGCGCTTCGACGACCGCATCACCGGCCGGCTGACCGCCTTCTCGCCGAACTCGAAGAAGATCCACATCGACATCGATCCGTCGTCGATCAACAAGAACGTCCACACCGAGGTGCCGATCATCGGCGATGTCGGCCGGGTGCTGGAGGATATGGTGCGGCTGTGGCGGGCGAGCGCCAAGGCCGACAAGAAGGCGCTCTACCCCTGGTGGGAGCAGATCGCCAAATGGCGTGCGCGCGACTCGCTCGCCTACAAGATGAACAACGACGTGATCATGCCGCAATACGCCATCGAGCGGCTCTACGAACTGACCAAGGGCATGGACACCTACATCACCACCGAGGTCGGCCAGCACCAGATGTGGGCGGCGCAGCACTATCGTTTCGAGAAGCCGAACCGCTGGATGACGTCGGGCGGGCTGGGCACGATGGGTTATGGCCTGCCGGCAGCACTCGGCGTGCAGATCGCGCATCCCGACGCTTTGGTCATCGACATTGCCGGCGACGCCTCGGTGCAGATGACGATGCAGGAGATGAGCGCGGCGGTGCAGCACAATGCGCCGATCAAGATCTTCATCCTCAACAACCAGTATATGGGCATGGTGCGGCAGTGGCAGCAGTTGCTGCACGGCAACCGGCTGTCGCATTCCTATACCGAGGCGATGCCGGACTTCGTCAAGCTGGCCGAGGCCTATGGCGGCCACGGCATTCGCTGCGAAAAGCCGGACGAGCTGGACGACGCGATCAAGGAGATGATCTCGGTCAGGAAGCCGGTGCTGTTCGATTGCCGCGTGGCGACGCTCGCCAACTGCTTCCCGATGATCCCGTCGGGCAAGGCGCATAACGAGATGCTGTTGCCCGACGAGGCGACCGACGAGGCGGTGGCCAATGCCATCGACGCCAAGGGCAGGGAACTGGTGTAGCCGGCAGAACCAAGGCAGGGCTGTCGCGAGAAAGCCCTGCGCAAACAAAGAATTAGCTCAAGAGCTTGAAATCGAGATTCATGTCATGAACGCACAGCTACAACCGACCGGTTCGGCCTATTTTATCGCCAAGGAAACGGAAAAGCCGGAAAACCACACGCTTTCCGTGCTGGTCGACAATGAGCCGGGCGTGCTTGCCCGGGTCATCGGCCTATTTTCCGGGCGCGGCTACAACATCGAGAGCCTGACCGTCTCCGAGACCGAGCATGAAAAACACCTGTCGCGCATCACCATCGTGACGCGCGGCACGCCGCATGTGCTGGAGCAGATCAAGCACCAGCTGGAGCGCATCGTGCCGGTGCACCGCGTCGTCGACCTGACCGTGCGTTCGCATGAATCCGGCCAGGAGCGGCCGCTGGAACGCGAACTGGCGCTGGTCAAGGTCGCCGGCATCGGCGAGGCCCGGGTCGAGGCGCTGCGGCTGGCCGATGCGTTCCGCGCCAGCGTCATCGACGCCAACACCGAGCATTTCATCTTCGAGATCACCGGCAAGGGCTCCAAGATCGATCAGTTCATCGCCATCATGAAGCCGCTCGGCCTGGTCGAAATCTGCCGCACCGGCGTGGCGGCGTTGAACCGCGGCCCGCAGGCGATGTAGGCCTTCGGTGCTGGCGCCGGGCGCGCCAGCCAGCTTCCACAGTGAGGCTTCTGGCCCCGCTGTGGGCCGTCCGTGGGCCTTTGCGGGTTGCCTAGAAAAGACAACGATCCTGACTTGTCGGGGAGGATATCCATGTCGCTTGACGCTTTCCTTGCCCTGCTTGTCTACGCCTTGGTGACTTCGATCACGCCGGGGCCGAACAATCTCATGCTTCTGGCATCGGGCGTGAATTTCGGCATCGTCAGAACCGTTCCGCACATGCTTGGCATCAGCATGGGTTTCCTCGTGCTGCTGCTTGCCGTCGGTCTTGGCCTTGGCGCTGTGTTGACGGCGTTTCCGGCGCTGCATACCGCGCTCAAGATCGCCGGCGGCGCCTATCTTTTGTACCTCGCCTGGAAGATCGCCATGTCGCGCACGCTGACCGGCAAGGGCGAGACGAAGGCGCGGCCGATGCGCTTCATCGAGGCGGCTGCATTCCAGTGGGTCAATCCCAAGGCGTGGGTGATGGCGATCACCGCCATGGCCGTCTATGCCAATGCCGAGCACCCGTTCCTGTCGGTGGTGTTGATCGCTGTGGCCTTCACCATCGTCAATTTGCCGAGCGTCTCGGTGTGGGCTGGGTTCGGCACCGCGCTGCGCGGTTTCCTGTCGGACCCGGTACGGCTGAAATGGTTCAACATCGCCATGGGCGTGCTGCTGGCGGCGACGCTTTGGCCGATGCTCAAATAGGTCGAGACGCGCACATTCTGGTCGTCTCAGGCCGGAAGGCGATGGCTCGCAAGCCGTCGGATGGGGATTCAGCCCGTGTTGCACATCCATTGTGCAGTGCACATTAAATCTTCGTAATGCCGTGTTTTGGCCCTTTTCCGACAAAGGCGCGTCCTATCTATTCGGCGAAATCGCGGCAACGGGCCGTGATTTGCGCTAGAGTAGAACCATCGGACCACGACGTGTCGGGTGGAGAGGGCCTTTGACCATGCGTGGAAAAGTCGTTCTTTCGTTGCTTGCCGTCGCCTGTGCGGGCGCGGCCTGGCTCTATGTGTCTCCGGACGCGCTGAGCAAGGCTCAGCAGCTCATCGGCGCAAAGCAGGTCGCTGCCGCGGACAAATCGGCAACCGGCAAGCCGGCAGCGGGCGACAAGGCGGCAGGTGGCGGCGGTGCCGCCCGCTCGGCTTCCATCCTCTCGGCCGTCGCCTCGACAGCCGATTTCCCGATCCGGCGTTATGCGATCGGCTTCGTCTCGTCTCCCGCCGTCGTCAACATCAACG
>NZ_RZRA01000233.1:0-6484 GCF_003998945.1 Mesorhizobium sp. M7A.F.Ca.CA.003.01.2.1
GTCTGATCGCTGCTCGATCGCGCCTGGCGATAAAGCAATGCCGGTTAAGTGTGAAACGGTTCTCCCGGAAAAGCGCATAACGCTTTTCCCTTGGGAATTGCGTCGAACAAAGCGTGCGAAAAGCAAAAGGCCGGCATTGCGCCGACCTTTCCTATCGCTGCGACGTTCTGCGCCAGTACATCCGTGGTCGCGGGCCGAAAGCGAATTGCCTGCAGTAGACAGGGCTTTGGTTAACGAACCCTTAAGCTCAGGCCTTGGCCTGGGACTTCACATGGGCGATATAACCGCGCACGTCGCCGGCCGGCTCGCTATAGGCCTTGCCGAGCTTCTTCTCAATCGCCGCCACATAGTCCTTCGCCCATTTGGGCAAGGCATAGTCGATGACGGCCAGAAATTCGAGCGTCGCCGCCAGCCGGATATCGGCGATCGACGGATGCTTGCCGCCGATGAACGGCTTGCCGTCCCTGAAGAACGAGTGGAAGACCTCCAGCGGCTCGGCAATCGCCGCCATCGCCGCCTTCTGGGCTTCGGACTTCTTGTCGGGATGGGCGTCGCTGTGGCCGACCTCGCCGGCATAGTGCGGGAAGCCGAGCGCCGGATAGGTGGCGCGCGCCACATAGGGGTAGAGCGTGCCGATCAGGTAGAACATCGCACTGTCGACCATCGCCCGCTTGGCCGGCGCCTTCGGATAGAATTTCTCCAACCCGTGCTTGTTGGCGAGATACTGCATGATAGCGCAGCTTTCCCACAGCACGCCTCTGGGCAGGCCCTTGTCCTCGATCATCGGTGTCAAATGGGCGGGATTTCGCGCCATGAACTCCGGCGAACGGGTGTGGCCCCAGGCATCGGTCTCGGCGTGGTCGAAACCCGCCGCGCGCGCAAACACCCGCACGGTCATGTTGTTGACGCTGGGCTTCAGCATGCTGAGCTTCAGCGCCGGCTTCTTGGCCGGCTTGGCCTTGGCCCTGGGCGCGGCTTTTGCCGTCGCCTTCACCGCAGGCTTGGCGGCCGCCTTGGCTTTTGGCGTTGCCGCAGCTTTCGCCGCCGGCTTGGCGGCAGCTTTGGCCGCGGATTTCCCGGCAGTCTTCGTCGCTGTCTTGGCCATCTTGTTCCTCCCTCTGGTCTGTTCAGTATGGGTTCTTCGGCGCCCGATCGTCCGACAGAGTGGCACGGGAACGCTCTACGAGCGTCTGGATCGCATCGGCGAGATGCACTTCGGCGATGTTGTAGTCGCCGCGCCCGACCCGCAGCCTGTGCGCTTCCATCAGCACATCCGCATGGGTGAAGCCCGCCGGCGGTTCGAAGCGGTAGGACGCCAACTCGATCAGCAGGCCGAGCGGATCCTCGAAATAGATCGAATCCATGAAACCGCGATCCTTGACGCCGCTGTGCTTGATGCCGCGCTCGTCAAGCCGGGAGACCGCCTGCAGAAAGGTGACGCGCGACACCGAAAAGGCGATGTGGTGAACACAGCCCGGATCGGTAGGCGTGCGCCGCTTCTCCGGCGTCCGGCTCTCGTCGGTGAAGATAGTGATCAGCCGGCCGTCGCCGGGATCGAAATAGAGGTGGCTTTCCCTCGGCTTGTCGAGATTGGGCTGTTCGAAGATGAACGGCATGCCGAGCACGCCTTCCCAGAAATCGATAGAGGTCTGGCGCCCGGCGCCGACCAGCGTGATGTGATGGACGCCCTGCGATTGCAGCTTCTGCATTGGCCTTCCTCCCCCATGGATCAACTGGCCCTAAGGACAGCGCGGCGTTCTGCGCGCCGCTGGAGCCGTACCCCAGGATCCATGACGTGATGCTAATGCAAACAGCTCCGCGGCGCCAGAAGCGACGAACGCGGTGACGCAACGGATAAAGCCGACCGATGGAAAGTGCGCCGTCCGCACTTCCGATGCCCGGCATCGGAAGCACGTACGCGCTGCGCTTTGGAGGCTGAGATCGGCGAATCCGGCCGATAGCCGACCGAATTGATGTACCGACTTACGAGCCGCTGCTGTTGACCGTAGTGCCGACGGTCGTGAAGATCCCGTTGAGCGAATTGCCAACCGCCCCGGCGCCGGTGATGATCGCGAGCGCGATGAGAGCTGCGATCAAGCCATACTCGATCGCGGTCGCGCCAGACTCGTCCCAAGCGAAACGATAAGCTATTTTCTGCATTTCAACCTCCTACAGCTACTAAAGCGAAAACTAATATTCGCCGTGAGTTGCGGGGACGTTAAGGTTCCGGTTTCGCGTCCGTTAACATTTGCCAGACGAATGAAATAAAGGCCGGGTTGGTTGGTGCCACTGGGAGTTTTTAAGGCTGCGGCTACCTGTGCAGAGCGGGTTTCCCGGACGCCACAGTATCGAGGCTCCGCGACTTCAGAAACGAAATCGACGGCATCCTGCAAATTTGTCGAAAAACTTGGTACGCCCAAGGGGAATCGAACCCCTGTTCCCGCCGTGAGAGGGCGGTGTCCTGACCGCTAGACGATGGGCGCGTTCAAGAACCGGCGATATAGGCTGAGCGCTGGGAAAAAGCAACTGGGGTTAGGCCGCTTTCCCCGGTCGAGGAAAAGCCGGCCGTCAGCCTATCGTTTCGGTTCGATCAGATCCCAGAGATTGCCATGCAGATCGGCGAAAACCGCCACCGTGCCGTAGGGCTCGAAGCGCGGTGCTTCGCGGAATTCGACGCCCTTCTCCAGCATCGCCGCGTGGTCGCGGGCAAAGTCGTCGGTTTCCAGGAACAGGAAGACACGCCCGCCGGTCTGATCGCCGATACTTTTGCTTTGCGCCTCGTCGGAAGCCTCGGCCAGCAGCAGCCTGGCGCCCTGCCCGTTGGCCGGCGCCACTGTGACCCAGCGCTTGCCGCCGCCGAGATCGACATTTTCGACGAGCAGGAAACCCAGCCTCTCGACATACCAGGCAATCGCCTCGTCATAATTGGCGACGACCAGGGCGACCGTGGCGACGCGACGATGTTCGGCGAACCCGCTCATCCCCGAGGCTTGCTCATGGGCCTGCTGCCGTTCATCGTTGCGGCTCGGTCACTTGTTGCGGATCGCAAAGCGGCCGATCAGGCGTCGCTCAGTGATGTCGTAGACGAAGATCGTGCGGCTGCCGTCGGCAAGCTCGGCGTCGATCGAGACACGGTTGCCGGACAGCGACTGGCTGACCACCTTGGCCCCGACCGGCAGCACGATGTCGCCGCTGACCGGTTCGCCGGCGGGTGTCTGGATATCCCCGGCCAGCGGCGGGTTCGCCGGCGGTGCATTGCGCGCTTTGTAGACAAGGGCGCCGATCACCACCATAAGGGCGAGGAACAGCAGGCCGAGATTGATCCCGACGAAGCGGACGAGTTTCCTGCGCACCTTTTCGACCTCGGGGTCGAGCGGCTTATCCTGGTCTTCTTCGGCGATCGGGCTGGCCATGGCAAACAGTTCCGGAACGGTTTTTCAATGAGCGCTCATAACGAAGAGGCCCCTGAATTGATAGAGGCGGTACCGACCGTGCTGGTGGCGGATGCGGACGCGGCCGGTCAGCGCCTCGACCAGTGGCTGGCGGCAAGGCTTGGTCCGGACATGTCACGCAGCCGCGTGCAGATGCTGATCAGGCAGGGCGCGGTCTCGGTCGACGGCAAGCTGATCGATGAGACCAAGCGCAAGATGGCGCCGGGCGAAAGCGTGTCGGTTACCATGCCGGAGCCGGAGCCGGCGGAGCCGCAGGGCGAGAACATCGCACTCGATGTGCTTTATGAGGACGACGAGCTGATTGTCATCAACAAGCCGGCCGGGCTTGTCGTGCACCCCGGAGCGGGCAACTGGACCGGTACGCTGGTCAACGCGCTGATCCATCATTGCGGCGACAGCCTTTCCGGAATTGGCGGCGTGCGGCGGCCAGGCATCGTTCACCGCCTCGACAAGGAGACCAGCGGCGTCATGGTGGTCGCCAAGACTGACCGCGCCCACAAGTCACTCTCCGAGGCTTTCGCCGATCACGGCCTCACCGGCGATCTCGAACGTGCCTATCTGGCGCTGGTCTGGGGCATACCGCAGAGGCCGACCGGAAGGGTCGACGCGCCTCTCGGCCGCGCCGCCGACCGCGTGCGCCGTGCCGTGGTGCCGGAAGGACGCGACGACGCCCGCCATGCGGTCACCCACTTTGCCGTGCAGGAGCGCTTCGGCGAGAGCCAACAGGAGTTCGCCACCGCCAGCATGGTCGAATGCCGGCTGGAGACCGGCCGCACCCACCAGATCCGTGTCCACATGGCGCATATCGGTCATCCGGTGATCGGCGACCCCGATTATGGCCAGGCCTTCCGCACCAAGGCCAACCGGCTGCCGGAACCGCTGAAAAGCCAGGTCAAGGCATTTCCCCGGCAAGCTTTGCATGCCTGGCTCCTTGCATTTCGCCACCCCACTACCCATCTAACGATGAGGTTCGAGGCGCCGTTACCGAGGGACATGGAGGAACTCGTCGGCGGCTTCCGCAAACTCTGAACCCGTCACCGACAAGCCATCAAAAAACCTGACTGACATTGTTCACTTCACCGTGACACACTGTTTCGTGTTGAACAAATGCCTGTCTTTTCTGGTTTTGTTCCTGTATAAGATCCGATGTCGCGGGCGAGCCTTTTGGTGCTCGCGTCACATGCCCGCCGCGTTTCGGGGGCATCACTCCAATAGAGAGGGGGCGCTATCATGGCCCAGTCATTACCCAGTATCGTTTCCGGCGAAGGCGGCCTCAGCCGCTACCTGGAAGAAATCCGCCGCTTTCCCATGCTGCAGCCGCAGGAAGAGTACATGCTCGCCAAGCGTTATGCCGAGCATGAAGACACCTCCGCTGCGCACAAGCTCGTCACCAGCCACCTCAGGCTCGTCGCCAAGATCGCCATGGGCTATCGCGGCTATGGCCTGCCGATCGGCGAAGTGATCTCGGAAGGCAATGTCGGCCTGATGCAGGCCGTCAAGAAATTCGAACCCGAGCGCGGCTTCCGCCTCGCGACCTATGCCATGTGGTGGATCAAGGCCTCGATCCAGGAGTACATCCTGCGCTCGTGGAGCCTGGTCAAGATGGGCACGACCGCCAACCAGAAGCGCCTGTTCTTCAACCTGCGCAAGGTGAAGGGCAAGATCCAGGCGCTCGACGACGGCGACTTGAAGCCCGATCAGATCGCCGAGATCGCCACCAGGCTGAACGTTTCCGAAGCCGAAGTGGTGTCGATGAACCGCCGCCTGTCGGGCGATGCCTCGCTCAATGCCCCGATCCGGGCGAGCGAAGGTGAGTCCGGCGAGTGGCAGGACTGGCTGGTCGACGACCACGAAAGCCAGGAAGAGATGCTGATCGAGCAGGACGAGCTGGAAAACCGGCGCGGCATGCTGTCGGGCGCTCTTGCCGTGCTCAACGAGCGCGAGCGGCGCATCTTCGAGGCCCGTCGCCTCGCCGAGGAGCCGCTGACGCTGGAAGAGCTTTCGTCCGAATTCGACATCAGCCGCGAGCGCGTGCGCCAGATCGAGGTGCGCGCCTTCGAGAAGGTGCAGGATGCGGTCAAGGCCGCCGCCAAGCGCCAGACCCAGGCGCTGCGCACCATTGAGGCGCAGCCCGCAGCCTAAAGCCGGCTAAAGGCAACAAGATCTAAAGGCGGCGCCAGGAAACTGGCGCCGCTTTTTTCTTGTGTGGTTGGCGAAAGCGGAGGCGACATCCGATCTCCCCTGCAAGGGGGAGATTGCAGCTTCGCCGGCAGCGATCTCTCAAAGCCCATCCAGCGGAAACTTTAGATACCGCCGGCCATTCGCTTCGGGTTCGGGCAGCCTCCCGCCATTCATGTTGACCTGCAGCGCATGCAGGATCAGCCGCGGCATCGGCAGCGTCCTGTCGCGCGCTTCGCGCAGGGCGACGAACTCGGCCTCGCTGCGGACGGCGGCAAGATGGGTGTTGGTCGCCTTCTGTATGGCGACCGTGCTTTCCCACAAGGGTTCGCGGCCGCCGGCCTGATAGTCATGACCGACGAACACCCGCGTCTCGTCCGGCAACGCCAGTATGTCCTGGATCGAGCGCCAGAGCCGCGCGGCACTGCCGCCGGGAAAGTCCGTCCTCGCTGTGCCGCTGTCGGGCATGAACAGCGTGTCGTGGACGAAGGCGGCATCGCCGATCACATAGGTGATCGACGCCAGCGTATGGCCGGGCGAGAACAGCACCTTGGCCGGAAGCGTGCCGACCGTGAAGGTTTCGCCTTCACCAAACAGCCTGTCCCACTGCGAACCGTCGGCGGGAAAATCCGGCCAGTTGTAGATCGCCTTCCACAAATTCTGGACGTCGACGACCCTGTCGCCGATCGCTGTCGGCGCTCCGGTCTTCTCCCTCAGATAGTGCGCCGCCGAGAAATGATCGGCGTGCGGATGGGTGTCGAGGATCCATTCGACGCTCAGCCCCTGCTCGCTGACGAAGTCGAGCAGGATATCGGCATTCGTCGTTGCCGTAGCACCGGATTTCTCGTCGAAAT
>NZ_RZRA01000234.1:0-6480 GCF_003998945.1 Mesorhizobium sp. M7A.F.Ca.CA.003.01.2.1
ATGCAGATCTCACGCTTCTGCGCTTCCGGGCTCGACGCCATCAATTTCGGTGCCGCCAAGATCGCGCAGGGAGCGGACGAGATCGTCATTGCCGGCGGTGTCGAATCGATGTCGCGCGTCGGCATGGGCGCCTCGGGCGGTGCCTGGTTCATGGATCCTTCGGTCGGCCTGCCCGGCTGGTTCGTGCCGCAAGGCATCTCGGCCGACCTGATCGCCACCAAATACGGCTTCAGCAGAGACGACGTCGACGCCTATGCGGTCGAGAGCCAGAAGCGCGCCGCCAAATCCTGGGCGGATGGCCGCTTCAAGAAATCCGTCATTCCGATCAAGGACCAGAACGGCCTGACCATCCTCGACCATGACGAGCATATGCGCCCGTCGACCGACATGCAGTCGCTGGCCTCGCTCAACCCGTCCTTCGTCATGCCCGGCGAAATGGGCGGCTTCGATGCGGTCGCGGTGCAGAAGCATCCCGAAGTGGAAGAGGTCAACCACGTCCATCATGCCGGCAATTCGTCCGGCATCGTCGATGGTGCGGCGGCCGTGCTGCTCGGTTCGAAGAAGGCCGGCAAGGCGATGGGGCTGAAGCCCCGCGCGCGTATCCGCACCTTCGCCAACATCGGCTCCGAGCCTGTGCTGATGCTGACCGGTCCGGTCGACGTCACCGAGAAGCTGTTGAAGCGCGCCAAGATGAAGCTCTCGGACATCGACCTGTTCGAGCTCAACGAAGCCTTCGCTTCGGTGGTGCTGCGCTACATGCAGGCTTTCGACATTCCGCATGACAAGATCAACGTCAATGGCGGTGCCATCGCCATGGGTCATCCGCTCGGCGCCACCGGCGCGATGATCTTCGGCACGGTGCTGGACGAACTCGAGCGGCGCGATCTCAACACCGCTCTGGTGACGCTGTGCATCGGCGCCGGCATGGGCACCGCAACCATCATCGAACGCGTCTGACGGGGAGAGAAACGATGAGCTACACCAATTTCGCCCTCGACACCGACGCCGACGGCATTGCGCTGGTCACCTGGGACATGCCCGGCCGTTCGATGAACGTCTTCACCGAAGAGGCGATGCGGGAATTGAACGCCATTGTCGACAAGGTGGCTGGTGACGCCGCCATCAAGGGCGCCGTGATCACCTCCGGCAAGGATACCTTCTCCGGCGGTGCAGATATCTCTTTGCTGCAGAAGATGCTGACGACCTTCGCCGCGGAAAAGGGCAAGGACGCCGAAAAGGCGACCAAGGCGCTGTTCGACAATGCCGGCATGATGACCGGCCTGTTCCGCAAGCTGGAAACATCAGGAAAGCCGTGGGTGTCGGCGATCAACGGCACCTGCATGGGCGGCGCCTTCGAATTGTCGCTCGCCTGCCACGGCCGTGTCGCCGCCGATAGCGACAAGGTGAAGATGGCGCTTCCCGAGGTGAAGATCGGCATCTTCCCGGGCGCCGGCGGCACCCAGCGCGTGCCGCGGCTGACCGATCAGCAGCAGGCGTTGCAGATGCTGACCTCCGGCCAGACGCTGTCGCCGCAGAAGGCCAAGTCGATGGGCCTGATCCATGAGATCGCCGAGCCGACAAGGTTGGTCGAGACCGCCAAGGCGATGATCAGGAATGGCCTGAAGCCGGTGGCGCCATGGGACGAGAAAGGTTTCAAGCTGCCCGGCGGCCAGATCTATTCGCCGGCCGGTTTCAATCTGTGGCCGCCGGCCATCGCCATCCTGCGCCGCGAGACCTATGGCAACTATCCGGCCGCCGCCGCGATCCTCAAATGCGTCTATGAAGGCCTGCTGGTGCCATTCGACACCGCCTTGCGCATCGAGCAGCGCTATTTCACCGAGATCATGCAGACCAGGGAAGCGGCGGCGATGATCCGCTCGCTGTTTGTGTCGCTGCAGGAACTGAACAAGGGCGCCCGCCGCCCGGCCGGCGTGCCCGAAACCAAGTTCAAGAAGATCGGCATTCTCGGCGCCGGCTTCATGGGCGCCGGCATCGCCTATGTCACCGCCAAGGCCGGCATCCCGGTGGTGCTGCTCGACCGTGATCTGGAGTCGGCCGCCAAGGGCAAGGCGCATTCCGACAGCCTGGTCTCGGATCAGGTCAAGAAGGGCCGCGCCAAGCCGGAGGACAAGGACAAACTGCTGTCGCTGATCACGCCGACGGCGGACTACGCCGACCTTGCCGGCTGCGATCTGGTGGTCGAGGCGGTGTTCGAGGATTCGGGCGTCAAGAAGAGCGCCACCGAACAGGCGGAAGCCGTGTTGAAGCCATCGGCGATCTTCGCGTCGAACACCTCCACCATCCCGATCTCGTCGCTGGCCAAGAATTCGGCGCGGCCGAAGAATTTCATCGGCATCCATTTCTTCTCGCCGGTCGACAAGATGATGCTGGTCGAGATCATTTTGGGCAAGAAGACCGGCGACAAGGCGCTGGCCACCGCGATCGACTTCGTTCGCGCCATCAAGAAGACGCCGATCGTCGTCAACGACACGCGCGGCTTCTACGTCAACCGCTGCGTGCTGCGCTACATGTCGGAAGCCTACAAGATGCTGATCGAAGGTGTGCCCGCGCCGATGATCGAGAACGCGGCGAAGGCAGCCGGCATGCCGGTCGGCCCCCTGGCACTGACCGACGAAACGGCCATCGACCTTGCCCAGAAGATCATGAAGCAGACCATCAGGGATTTGGGCGACAAGGCGGTCGATCCCAAGCAGATGGCGCTGATCAACACCATGGTCGACGATCACGGCCGCTTCGGCCGCAAGAACGGCAAGGGGTTTTACGATTATCCGGCAAAGCCCGCCAAGAAGAAGCTGTGGCCGGGCATCAGGGATCTCTATCCGCAGCTTGCGCCCGAGAAGGTCGATTATGAGGAACTGCAGCAGCGGCTGCTGGTCACCATCGCGCTGGAAGCGGCCCGGGTGATGGAAGAAGGCATCGTCACCGACCCGCGCGAGGCCGATGTCGGCTCGATCCTCGCCTTCGGCTTCGCTCCCTATACCGGCGGTGCGCTGTCCTACATCGACGGCATCGGCGCCAAGGCGTTCGTCAAGATCGCCAGAAACCTGCAGAAGAAATACGGCGCCGAGTTCAAGGCGCCCAAGCTGCTGCTCGACATGGCCGAGAAGGGTGAGAGCTTCTATCAGCGCTTCGATCCCTATGCGAAAGGCGAGACCAGGAAAGCGGCGTGAGTAAGCCTTGCACTGTGGACAAGATGGCGGTCCGGGGTTAGAACAGGGAAGGTATTTTTTCCTGTTCAAAGGAGAGCGACACATGCTCTCGCATGACCGTGTCTGGGCTGCCATTGATGCTCTTGCCGAGCGCTATTCGCTTTCGGCCTCGGGGCTGGCCAAGCGTGCGGGGCTCGATTCCACCGCCTTCAACAAGTCGAAGCGCCTGTCGTCGGATGGCCGGCCGCGCTGGCCCTCGACCGAATCACTGGCAAAGATTATGGAGGCAACGGGCGCTTCCCTCGACGAATTCACCGGTTTGATTGAAGGTCGGGCCGGGGCCAGCCATGCGGCTTCGGTCGCCCGCCGAAGCTCCGTGCCGCTGCTCGGCTTTGCCCAGGCCGGCGCCGGCGGCTTCTTCGACGATGCCGGCTTTCCAGCCGGGCAGGGCTGGGATCTGATCGAACTGCCGACGCAATCGACCGAGAGTTCCTATGCTTTGCAGGTGCAGGGCGATTCCATGCTGCCGCTCTACCGCAATGGCGACGTCCTCATCGTCGAACCGGGCGCCGTTACCCGCAAGGGCGATCGCGTCGTCGTCAAGACCACATCAGGCGAAGTGATGGCCAAGGTGCTCGAGCGCCAGACCGTCAGGTCGATTGCGCTGGTCTCGCTCAATCCCGATCATCCCGACCGCGATATTCCCATGCGCGATGTCGAATGGGTGGCGCGGATTGTCTGGGCAAGCCAATAGGTCAAGCTGGTGCGGCTTCTCCATCATGCGCTGGCGGTTCTGATGGTCCCTGTGATGGCAGCCATTGTCGTCACTGGCGGTCACACTCTGAAAGGTAGTGAAAGCGTCATCACCGTGGACCAGCTTGATCCGGGCGCCGATGCGATGGCGCAGCAGGCTGCCGGGACGCTGCCCGAGGAGCCGGCCACATCGGCCATCGCAGCTCCGCAGCCGGCGACGCATTCGAGGGCGATCGATCCCGAAATCGTCGCGCCGCCGGAACTGCCCGCCGACGGGCTTGAACGGATCGAGCCGCGCGAGCCGCTGAGCAAACTCGCGCTGGCCGTGCCGCCCAAGCCGAAAATGCCTGACGACTGGAACGGCACAAAGCTGTTCCAGCCGGTTGCGCCGGCCGCCGGCTTGATCGAGGCGAAGGGCTACTCGGTCGCGGTTTCCGGCATCGACATCGTCAGGCAGGACGAGATTTGCAGCGAGGACGGCAAGTCCTGGCCGTGCGGCGTCCGGGCGAGGACAGCGTTCCGCGCCTTCCTGCGCGGCCGCGCGGTGGTCTGCACGGTGCCGCCGCAGGGCGGCCGCGACCTGATCGCAGCCGAGTGCCGGATCGGCAAGCAGGATGTAGGTCAGTGGCTGGTCGAAAATGGCTGGGCGCGCGCCGCCAAGGGCGGCCCCTATGTCGAGGCCGGCGACAAGGCGCGCATGGGCAAGAAGGGCATTTTCGGATCGGCGCCCGATCTGTCGGGCATGCCGGCGATGCCGGCCGCGCCAGGCCCGGCACCTCAGGCGCCGGGTTCGATCCTGGAAGAGGTCGACGGCGTGCTCAAGCCAGCTGACCAGCCAGCGCCCGCTCAATGAGCGCACGCGTCTCGGCAACGCCGTAGAGTGCTGCGAACGAGCCGAAGCGCGGGCCGCGCTCCTGGCCGATCAGCACCTGGTAGATCATCTGGAAGAAGGCGCCCGATACGCCGGGGCCGCCTTCCGGGCTCTGCTTGGAATGATCCTGATAGCGCTCGATCCTGCGTGCGACGTTGAGCGAGGCGTTCTGGATCGCTTCGCCGCTGGCGTCCGCCGGCAGCGCGCCAAGTGCTTCGTCGAGGGCTGCCAGCGCTTCGCGCTCGACCTCGTCGGCGGGCCGGAAGGTTTTCGTCGGCTTCACGAAATCGTCGAAATAGCGGATCGCATGGCCGACCAGCCGGTCGAGCTCTGGATGCGTCGCCGGCGTCACGCCTTGCGTATGACGTGAAATGAACCCCCACAGCACATCCTTGTTCTGCGCGTTGGAAGCGCTGACCAGATTGAGCAGCAGAGAGAACGGCACCGGCATGTCGATCGCTGGCGGGTTGCCGTCATGCATATGCCAGACCGGGTTGCCCAGCCGCTCCTTCCAGTCCTGGCGGGGATAGGCGGCGAGGAACGTGTAGTATTCATCCACGGCCCGCGGGATAACGTCGAAATACAGCTTCTTGGCCTGCCGCGGCCGTTGGTACATGTAGAGCCCGAGGCTTTCGGTCGGCGCATAGGTCAGCCACTCGTCGATGGTCAGCCCGTTGCCCTTCGACTTCGAGATCTTCTGGCCGTTCTCGTCGAGGAACAGTTCGTAGACGAAATGCTCCGGCGCCCGTCCGCCCAGAATGTTGCAGATACGGTCGTAGACCACCGCATTGGTCTGGTGGTCCTTGCCGAACATTTCGAAATCGACGCCAAGCGCTGCCCAGCGCATGCCGAAATCCGGCTTCCACTGCAGCTTCACGCGGCCGCCGGTGATCGAAAGCGTGGTCTCGGTGCCCTCGTCGTCGAAGGTGATGGTGCCGGCTTTGGCGTCGACATGCTTCATGGGCACGTAAAGCACGCGGCCGCTCTTCGGCGAGATCGGCAGGAACGGGCTGTAGGTCGCCTGCCGCTCGGGCCCGAGCGTCGGTAGCATCACCGCCATGATCTGCTCATAGCGCTCGGCGGCGCGCTTGAGCATCGCGTCGAAACGGCCGGCCTTGTAGTATTGCGTCGCGCTGGCGAACTCGTAGTCGAAGCCGAACGTGTCGAGGAAGCGGCAGAGCATCGCATTGTTGTGGTCGGCGAAGCTCGCATAGTCGCCGCCGAAGGGGTTGGGGACCGACGATAGCGGCTTGTGCAGATGCGGCTCGAGTGCGGCGCGGTCCGGCACGCTGTCGGGTATCTTGCGCATGCCGTCCATATCGTCGGAAAAGCACAGCAGCTTGGTCGCGACCTTGTCCTGCGTCAGGACACGGAAGGCATGGCGCACCATCGAGGTGCGCGCCACCTCGCCGAACGTGCCGATATGCGGCAGGCCGGACGGCCCGTAGCCGGTCTCGAACAGGACTGTTTGCGGAAAGTCGGCGCCTTTGTAGCGCTCGATGATCTTTTTGGCTTCCTCGAACGGCCACGCCTTGCTTTCGGTCGCGGCCGCCAGCAGCTCGGGGTTGAGATCGATGATGTTTGATCCCGCCATGTCACAGTTTTCCAAATCATCTGCCGGCCCGAAGGCGGGCCGCAGCAAGGGTTTTTCAACCGGTCTCTAGGCGTGCAGCACCGGAGCGTCAA
>NZ_RZRA01000235.1:0-6479 GCF_003998945.1 Mesorhizobium sp. M7A.F.Ca.CA.003.01.2.1
CTGCCCGATCGTGCACGCCGCCGACGATCTCAGCGTCATGCAGTCGCTGGAGGCGCTGCCTTTCATCACCCAATCGGCACGGGCTATCTTCGGGGCAAAGCCCTACCGGATCGGACCGTCGACGATTGCCATGCGCCAGAACCCTTATGGCGGAGCGACCAAACCCAATCCCGGGGGACAGCGCATTGCCATGGCCGACAGCGATCCGCGCCATGCCGGCCAGTTCGCGGCGGCTTGGACGGTCGGCTATGCCGCGCGCGTCGCAGCCGCTGGGCTGGAACAGCTCACGCTCTCCAGCTTCACCGGACCGTTCGGCGTGCTGGCGTCATCCGGAGAACCCGTCGCGGAAGGATCGCCCCGGCCGCTCTTCAGAGCCATCAAGGGGCTTTGCGAACTGGCCGGCCTTGCGCATGTGGCCGCAGGGACGAGCGATGAGACCAAGGTGCTGGCGCTGGCTGGACGCTCGGCCTCGGGCGACACTGTCGTGTGGCTGGCGAACCTGACGGCGGACGACGTGCAAGTCGACATTTCAGCTTTTGGCCGAGGCCATCTCGTGATGACGCCTTACGAGATCGTCCGGATCGACTGACGTTATTTTTCGGAGTTCATCACATAGAGCGCGCGCGAGCGTTCGAGATGCTTGATCATCGCCTTCTCGGCGCCATCGGCATCCTTCTTCTCGATGCGGCCGATGATCTCTTCGTGCTCGGTGAGCGTGAACTTTTCCTTGCCGGTCCAGATCAGCATTTCGGTGTGGTATTCCTTCAGCCAGCCGAGCATCGCCTCGCTGACGGCGACATAGATCGGGTTGCCGGAGATCGCGGCGATCTGTGTATGGAACTTCATGTCGGCGGAGATGAAGGCTTCGGAATCGCCGCGAAAGCCGCGCTGTTCGGCAACGGTGGCCCGCAGCCGCAGCACATCCTCGGCGGTGGCCTTTTCGGCGGCTTCCCTGACCATGCCACGCTCGAAGAAGATGCGCGCGGTCTTCAGGTGCTCCAGCGTGTCTTTCGATGACGACAGGATGATCTTGGCGGCGCCGTCGACCTGCTTGATGATCGACTTGGCGGTGAGTTGCAGCACCTTGGCGCGTTCGCCATGCGAGATCGCAACCAGCCCCATATTGCTCAGCGCCTGCATCGCCTCGCGGATCGCGGGGCGGCCGACCTCGAAGCGCTCCATCAGCTCGCGCTCCGAGGGCATGTCGTCGCCTGGCATCAGCTCGCCGCTGGTGATCAGGCGCTTCAGCCGCAAGAAGACCTCATCGGAAAGCTTGCGCCGGACAATCGGTTCCGAACGGTTCATCGCCGCGAATCACTCCCTTGACCCGGCCCTATCTAACACTGCCGCCACAATTCCCGGAATTGCCGTCTGTCGATCCCGCTGCCGGATATGACTTGCAATACTTATGTACTCATTATACCAGATTCGAAACACCAGTGAACCTTTTTCGAACGCCTCGGCTTGAGACAGCGGACCATGATCACCCTCACCTACCGCATCGAAACGCCTGGAAGCATCGAAGCGCTGGCGGCCAAGATCGCCAGCGATCAGTCGACCGGCACCTTCGTAGCGCTGCCCGGCGAGACCGAGGAACTGAAGGCCCGGGTGGCGGCACGTGTGCTGGCGATTCGGCCTCTGCCCGATGCCGAGCGGCCGTCGCTTCCCAATGACGGTAAGGGGCCGTTCAGGCGCGCCGATGTCGACATCGCCTTTCCGTTCGATGCCATCGGCACCGACCTTTCGGCGCTGATGACGATTGCCATCGGCGGCACCTATTCGATCAAGGGCCTTACCGGGATTCGCGTCGTCGACATGAAATTGCCGGAGGAGTATCGCGGGGCACATCCCGGCCCACAGTTCGGTGTCGCCGGCAGCCGCCGGCTGACCAATGTGACTGACCGCCCGATCATCGGCACGATCGTCAAGCCGGCGCTAGGATTGCGGCCGCACGAGACGGCGGCAATGGTGGCGGAACTGATCGCCGCCGGCGTCGACTTCATCAAGGATGACGAGAAGCTGATGAGCCCGGCCTATTCGCCCCTGTCGGAACGGGTGAAGGCAATCATGCCGCTGATCCTCGATCACGAGCAGAAGACCGGCAAGAAGGTGATGTATGCCTTCGGCATTTCGCACGCCGATCCCGACGAGATGATGCGCAACCACGATCTGGTGGCGAAGGCCGGCGGCAATTGTGCTGTTATCAACATCAATTCGATCGGCTTTGGCGGCATGGCATTCCTGAGAAAACGCTCCGGCCTGGTGCTGCATGCTCATCGCAACGGCTGGGACATCCTCACCCGTCACCCCGGCCTCGGCATGGACTTCAAGGTCTGGCAGCAATTCTGGCGACTGCTCGGCGTCGACCAGTTCCAGATCAACGGCATCGCCTCGAAATACTGGGAACCGGATGACTCTTTCGTCGAATCCTTCAAGGCGGTGACGACGCCGATCTTTTCGGCTGGGGACTGCGCATTACCGGTGGCAGGTTCCGGCCAGTGGGGCGGTCAGGCGCCCGAGACATATGCACGAACCGGCCGGACCGTGGATCTTCTCTATCTCTGCGGCGGCGGCATCGTCAGCCATCCGGACGGACCGGGCGCCGGCGTACGTGCCGTGCAGCAAGCCTGGCAATCGGCGGTCGACGGCATTCCGCTGGCCGACTTCGCCTTGAACCATCCCGAACTGGCGCGGTCGATCGAAAAATTCGGCGACGGCAAGGCAGCCTGAGACGATGCAGGACCTGCTTCTCAGCTATTATGGCGACGACCTGACCGGCTCGACCGATGTCATGGAGGCGCTCGAGCTCGGTGGCGTGCCGACCGTGCTGTTCATGCGCCAGCCGGACGCGGCCCTGCTGTCCCGGTTTGGCCATTGCCGGGCGATAGGGCTGGCCGGCACCAGCCGCAGTGAGACGCCGCAATGGATGGACACGCATCTGCGCGATGCCTTCGCCTGGCTGAAGACGCTTAACGCCGAGATTTGCCACTACAAGGTCTGCTCGACCTTCGATTCCAGCCCGACGATCGGCAGCATCGGCCGAGCCATCGAGGTCGGCCGCTCGGTGTTCGCGCAGGATAGCGTGCCGCTGCTGGTCGGCGCGCCGCAGCTCAAGCGCTATACCGCTTTCGGCCATCTGTTCGCGGCCTATCGCGACCAATATTTCCGCATTGATCGCCACCCGGTGATGAGCCGTCACCCGACGACGCCAATGGATGAGTCCGATCTGCTGATCCATCTGTCGCGGCAGACGGCGCTGAGCTCCGGGCTGGTCGATCTTGCGACGCTGCAGTCGGCATCGCGGTCGGCGGCGTTCGATCGCCTGACCGGAAACGGCACCGCCATCGTGCTTGTCGATGTCGACAGTCTGGAGACGCAGGTTTTGGCCGGCAAGGAACTGTGGCGCGTTCGCAAGCCCGGCGGTTCTTTTGTCGTCGGCTCGTCCGGTGTCGAATATGCGCTGCTGGCCGAATGGACGTCGAATGGCGTCGTCAGCGCTGGGCCAGGCTTCACACCGCCGGGCGCTGCCGAGCGGATAGCCGTCGTGTCGGGCAGTTGCTCGCCGACCACCGAACGACAGATCCGGCATGCCCTGACCGACGGTTTCGACGGCATCGAGGTCGATCCGGTCGAACTGGTTTCGGAGGCCTCGCAGCAGGCGATCACGCGCGCAACGGCAAGCGGCCGTGCCAGTCTGCAAGCCGGGCGCAGCGTCATCCTCTACACCGCGCTTGGCCCCACTGCCGACAGGGGCGCCGAAATCGACCGGGAGGAAGGCGCCCGCCACAGGCTTGGCCGCGGCCTCGGAGAAATCCTTCGCAACCTGACGGTGGAACAGAGCCTGCGTCGCGTGGTCATTGCAGGCGGCGACACGTCGAGCCACGCACTCGGCGAGACGGGCGTCGATGCCCTGACAATTCGCATGCCGCTGCCCGCTTCGCCGGGTTCCCCGCTTTGCGTTGCCCACTCGCGCGTCAAGGCGATCGACGGACTGGAGGTCGCGCTCAAGGGCGGCCAGGTCGGGACCGATCGCTATTTCTCAGCCATCCGCGACGGCCTCGGCGGTTGAAACAGCCAGCGCCTGCGTCCAGGTGTTGGCCGTGGGAACATCTCAGCGCGCGAAATACGCCTTGCCGGGTGGAAATCCCGGTAACACCCGGTATTATCTGCGAAAATGCCGAAGTCGGGAGGATGCCGGGTGCAGACCAAGAAGATCATCAACGATGGCAACCGCGCCGTCGACGAGATGCTGGAAGGCATCCTGGCAGCGCATCCCCGCCATCTCAAAAGCGTGGACGGCAGTCCACGCTCCATCGTCGCCCGCGACGGGCCGCGCCAGGGCAAGGTGGGCCTGGTCATCGGCGGCGGCTCGGGCCACGAGCCGAGCTTTCTCGGCTTTGTCGGCAAGGGCTTGGCTGACGCTGCGGCCATCGGCAATGTCTTTGCCTCGCCGCCGCCGGACCCGATCCTCGAATGCGCCAAGGCGGTCAGCGGCGGCGCCGGCGTGCTGTTCATGTACGGCAATTATGCCGGCGACGTGATGAATTTCGACATGGCGGCCGAGATGGCGGCGATGGACGACATCGAGGTGCGCACGGTGCTGAGCACCGACGACGTCGCCTCGGCACCGCGCGACCAGCGGCACAAGAGGCGCGGCGTCGCCGGCAATTTCTTCATCTTCAAGGCGGCCGGCGCCGCCTGCGACCGGATGTTGTCGTTCGACGAATGCGAGCGCATCGCCGGCAAGGCCAACGACCACACCTTCACCATGGGCGTGGCGCTGTCGCCCTGTTCGCTGCCGCAGACCCGCCGGCCAAATTTCGAGATCGGGCCGGACGAGATGGAGATCGGCATGGGCATCCACGGCGAGCCCGGCATCGCACGCGAAAAGTTGAAAACAGCCGATGAGATCACCGACGAGATGCTGGACAGGATCCTCGACGAGATGGCGCCGGCGCGCGGCGACAAGGTCGCGGTGCTCGTCAATTCGCTGGGCTCAACGCCGCTGATGGAACTCTACATCATGAACCTGCGCGTGAAGCAGAGGCTTGATGAGATCGGTGTGTCCATCCACGCAAGCTGGGTCGGCAATTACTGCACCTCGCTCGAAATGGCCGGGGCCTCGATCACGCTGCATCGGCTGGACGGCGAGTTGCAGACGATGCTGGACCACCCCTGCGACTGCGCCATGTTTCGCGCCGGCTAAACCCACTCTGTGGCAAGGACTAAGACATGACGACAATCGATACTGCCCGCCTTGTCACGATGTTCGCGGCGATCGCAAACTCCATGTCAGCAGACAGGGACAGGCTGTGCGCGCTTGACGGGGTTATCGGTGACGCCGACCACGGCATCGCGATGGAGCTTGGATTTTCCGCTGCGCGCGATGCGGTGGCCGGACTGGACACCGCGGCGACCGATCCGACCACCTTGCTGAACACGGCGGCAAAGTCGTTCCTGAATGCGGTCGGCGCCTCCTCCGGTCCGCTCTATGCGACCGCGCTCATGCGCGCCGCGGCAGCCGTCAAGGGCAAGACGGCGCTCGACGACGCGGATGTGGTCGCCCTGTTCCAGGCCATGGCCAAGGGCATTCAGGATCGCGGCAAGGCAGAGCTTGGCGAAAAGACGATGATCGATGCATGGGCGCCGGCGGGGCAAGCGGCGGGCGAAGCGCTGGCCTCAGGCAAGGATCTGGCCGCCAGTCTCAAGGCCGCCGCCCAGGCGGCAGAGACAGGCGCGGAAGCGACCAAAGCGATGGTGGCCACCAAGGGCCGGGCATCACGCCTCGGCGAACGTTCGCTTGGCCATATGGATCCGGGCGCTGCGTCCGCCGTCACCGTGATCGAGGCGATGCGGACCGCCTTGACCGACTGATCATCAGCGGACTTGCCGCGTCTTTCAGCGCTTGGCGTCGAGCTTGTCGACGGCCTGCACGTTCGCGGCAGATGGGCCATTCGGATCAAACTCGGAGGCAAGCCATGCGTCGGCGATCGATTTCGCCAGTTCGGGACCGATGACGCGGGCGCCCATGGTGATGATCTGGGCGTTGTTGGACTTGGCGGCGCGCTCCGCGGAATAGGTATCGTGGGTCAACGCGGCGCGAATGCCCGGCACCTTGTTGGCAGAGATGCTGACGCCGATGCCGGTGCCACAAAACAGGATGGCCCGGTCGTAGTTGCCGTCGAGAATTTCGTGGCCGACCGAGGCGGCGATATCGGCGTAGAAGCCGGCCTGGCTCAGGTCGACGACCTGCAACTCCGGCTTGGCGGCGAGATGCTTGGCGATGACATCGAGCAGCGGCTTGCCGGCGCTGTCGGCTCCGAGTGCGATCTTCATGATGATGAACTCCTTTGCTTTTGTCTCTGTCTCTTTGATTTGACGCAATTCCGGACGGAAAACCGCTTCACACTTTCCCGGAATTGCTCGCGCGGTTAGCGCGCGATGGCGGCCGACGCCTTTCTCAGAATGTCGATATATCC
>NZ_RZRA01000236.1:0-6462 GCF_003998945.1 Mesorhizobium sp. M7A.F.Ca.CA.003.01.2.1
CTCCCAGCTGCCGGCGAGGTCGATGCGGAAGCCGGCGCGCACATCGTCGACGATCAATGCCGCATCGGCAGCGGTGGTGAGTTCGCGCGCCCGTTTGGCGAAGGCGGCGGTCGGCAGTTCCTGGTCGCGGGCGATGTCGTGCCGGAAGGCAGTGACGACGACAGCAGCGAGATCGTTGCCGGCCTGCTCGACGGCCACTTCGAGGCTGGCGACGTCATTGTAGTCGAAATGGATCAGATGGGCGCGGTCCTCGGCGGTGACGCCGGCCAGCGATGGCGTGCACCACGGCACGGCACCGTGGTAGGAGCCGCGCGCGACCAGCACCTTGCGTCGGCCGGTGCCGGCGCGCGCGATCGTCACGCAGGCCGTGGTGGCGTCGGTGCCGTTCTTCTGCAGCATTGCCCAGTCGGCATGCGCGACCGTCTTGACCAGCAGCTCCGCCAGTTCGACCAATACCTCGCCGGGGCCGTTCATCGCATCGCCGAGGCGACGCTGCCGGGCGGCAGCCTCTTCGACTGCTTGATGATGGTGGCCGAGAATGTTGGGCCCCCAACTGCACATCAGGTCGATGTATTCGTGCCCGTCGACGTCCCAGACCCGGCAGCCGTCGGCGCGTTCGAAGAATTGTGGATAGGCGGAGCCGAGATAGCGCGTCGCCATGTGTCCCCACATGCCGCCCGGAATGACCGAGGCCGCACGCTCGCGCAGCAACTGGTCCTTGGAGTTGATCAGGGAAGGCATGACGAGGTCTCCGCTCATTGATATATCATATATTGAATTTGATGTTGGAAGAACAGGATTTGCTGGCCTTCCGGGATGGAGAACAGGGAGGCGACTGTCGCCTCCCCGTATTGTTTTGCTCAGTGGCTGAGTTCTGCCAGCGGCAGGTTGCAGCAGGCGCTGTAGCGCACGCCCTTGACGTCCGACTTGTAGGCCAGGATCAGGTTCGGGCTGATCAGCGGCAGGATGATCCTGTCCTTGATCATCTCCTCGCCGGCCTGGTGCCACAGCTTGGCGGCCTCGTCGCCGCTTGCCGCAAGGGCTGCCTTGTAGATATCCGCTTCCTTCGGGTTGAGCACCGACGGGTCGCGCTCCGCGCCGGCACGGCGCGACCAAGGGCTGCCCTTCGTCATTGCGAAATAGTCGATGTATTGCGAGGTGCCGTAATAGTCCGGCGCGTAGAACACCGCCGTCATCGGGATGCCGTCGCCATTGACGCGCTCGCGCCAATTGGCGAAGGGGATCGGCTGCAGGTCGAGCTTGATGTTGATCTTGGCCAGATCCTGCTGGACCTTCTGCATCAAGAGCGAGAGATCGACGCCGTAGACGTTCATGCCGGGGAACGCTGCCTCCATCTCGAAGCCGTCGGCGTGTCCGGCCTTGGCCAGAAGTTCCTTTGCCTTGGCAACGTCATAGGGCTGCGCCTCGAAGCCCGAACCGCCGGGGAAGCCGAGCGGGATCGGCGCGCTGATCAGCTGACCCTCGGAGCCGATGGTGAAGTCGAGGATAGCAGGACGGTCGAGACCGAGCGAAATGGCCTCGCGCACTTCGGGCGTCAGCGGCACCTTGTTGGCCTTGGCGCCGGGCGACAGCGCCACATAGATGAAGTTGTAGGACGGCACGGTCTCGATCTTGACGTCGCTGCCGGTCATCGTCTTGGCCGTGTCCGGGTCGATCTGCATGGCGATATCGGCGGTGCCGCTCTGCAGCATCTGCGCCTGCGCCACCGCATCCTTGGTCTGGCGTATGACGACTTCGCTCAGCGCCGGCGCCGTGCGCCAGTACTTGTCGTTGCGCGCCAGCCGCAGTTCCGAATTGGGCTCATAGGATTTCAGCACGAACGGCGCGCTGCCGGCCGAATGGGCCAGGAACCAGGCCTCGGCATTGTCTGTCGTCGAGGCGTCCGCATCGGCCTTGGCGCCGGCTTCGGAAGCAACCTTGCTGTTGACGACCGCTGCGTAGGGCGCCGCCGCGATGTTGAGGAATTCGGAGCTCGGCGCGACCATCTTGACGACGACCGTATGCGCGTCCGGAGTCTCGATCGAGGCGACATTGTCCATCAGGAACGAGGCGCTGCCCTTGAGGTTCTTCAGCCGCTCCCAGGACCATTTGACGTCCTTGGCTTCGACAGGCGAACCGTCCGAGAATTTGGCGGCCGGGTCGAGCGTGAAGGTGAAGCTGCTCTGGTCGGCATTGCCTTCCCACTTCGAGGCGAGCAGCGGGATCAGCTTGTTGTCCTTGTCCAGCGTCAGCAGCGATTCGTAGACGCTGGAATTGTAGATCTGGCAGGTGTCGCAGAAGGCGCGGTGCGGATCGAGCGAATTGAGGTCGATGTTACGCGCAATGACCAGCGGCTTGCTGTCCTGCGCGAAGGTGGCAGGCGCCCAGAAGGCGCTGGTGGCCAGCAGCACGGCCGCCAGCATCGTCGCCCTGGTCTTGGCTCTTGGTAGGATCGTCATGTCCATTTCATTCTCCCATTTTCTTGTCAGATCTTTGTGGCAATGCGTTGCTCTATCCACCCACGGCAATGAGGGATTGAAGCGCGGCCTTGAGCTTATCAGCGCCGCCCAGTGCGGCGCGGTTGAGCGGGGCCGATACGACGGGAGCCGAGAGGCTTCCCGTCACATGCAGGATCTCGTGATCGAGATAGTCGAACACGCGATCCTGAATCTCTTGTGTCAGCCGTCCGCCAAGCGACAGTCCACGCTGCACCTGCTCGACGACGGCCACCCGGTTGGTCTTGCGGATCGAGGCCTCCACCAGCGGCCAGTCGAGCCCGGTCGGGTCGAGGCTGCGCAGATCGATGATCTCGGCATCGACGCCGGTCTCCTCGACCACCTGCTTGGCGACGGCGACCATGCTGGCACTGGTGAGCAAGGTGCAGGCACTGCCCGGCCTGACGGTTTTCGCCTTGCCGAGTCGCACGCAATAATCGCGGTCATCCGCAGGCACAGGCCCTTCGCTCGGGAACAGTTCGACATGCTCGATGACGACGACCGGATCGTCGCATTTCAGCGCCGAATTCATCAGGCCGATATAGTCGAAGGGCGTCGTCGGGGCGACGATGCGCCAGCCGGGAAACAGCGCGAACAGGCCAGACGGATCGCCCGAATGCTGCGAGCCGTAGCCGGTGTGCGGCGAGACGCGCACCCGGATCACGATCGGCACCGGGAAGCCGCCGCCGAACATGTGGCGCACCTTGCTGACCGCATTGAACAGCTGGTCGGCGGCAACCAGGCAGAAATCGCCGAACATGATCTCGACGATAGGCCGCAGCCCGCAAAGCGCTGCACCCAGCGCCACGCCGACAAAACCGTTCTCGGCGATGGGCATTGCCAGTACACGCTCCGGCCAGCGTTCCAGCGCACCCTTTGTGGCGCCCGAAACGCCGCCGCGCAGCCGGTGCACATCCTCGCCCATGATAATGATGCGCGAATCCTTTTCCATGGCGCGCGCAATCACCTCGGACGCGGCAACCATGAACTTGACCGGCCTGGTGTCGGCTGGCGGCATATCCTCGATCTCGAGGAAACGCTCGCCCTTCAGTTCGGAAAGATCACCGCGTATCTGGTTGTCGACGCCGCCTGGGTCTGGCCACAGATGGTCGGGAATGCCCAGCGCGTTGCCACTCATTTCGGTGAGCGAATCGGCAGCGGTGTTGACCACCTCCATGACGCGCTGGTCGAGTGTGCCGAGGTCGGAAGCGTTCAAAATGCCCATCGTCTTCAGGCGAGCCGCCATCGTGACCAGCGGATCGCGCGCTTTCCAGGCGTCTTCCTCGGCCCGCGTGCGGTAGCCGAATTCGCTACCCGGGCGCGCGCCGCTCTGATGCAGGAAGCGGTAGCAAAGCGCCTCGACCAGCACCGGGCCACCGTCTTCCTCGATCGCCCGGCGCGCCTCGCGCATGGCATGGTGGACCGCCACCACATCCATGCCGTCGCATTCGATGCCGCGAAAGCCGAGCATAGGTCCGCGCGAGGCCAGCCGCGTCTCGCGCGTCTGCTCGTTGATGTGCGTCGAGACGGCATAGAGATTGTTTTCGGCGAAAAAGATCACCGGCAGCCGGTAGAGCGCGGCGATGTTCATCGCCTCATAGGCCGGCCCCGCCATCATCGTGCCGTCGCCGAAAAAGGCGACCGAGATGTTGCCGGTACCGAGCAGCTTGTCGGCCAGCGCATAGCCGGCCGCATGCGGCAGGTTGCCGCCAATGATCGCGCTGGTGCCAGGGATGCCGGAGGCATCGTCGCGCATATGCATCGAGCCGCCACGGCCGCCGCAATAGCCTGACTTGAGGCCCATGATCTCGGCCATCAAGCCGCGCACCGAGCCCTGCATGTCCGGGTTGAAAGCGTCATGCAACGGGTCGAATCCGCCGGGCGTCTGCGCGTTGACAAGCTTGGCCAAGACCTGGTGATGGGCGCGGTGGGTGCCGTTGATGCGGTCGCCCGTACCGAGCACGGACATGGCGCCGACCGCCGTCGCCTCTTGTCCGATGCTGGCATGCGCCGGACCATGCACCAGCCCGGCATTGGCGAGATCGAGCACTTTTTCCTCGAAACGGCGGATGAGCAGCATCTGCTGATACCAGCGCACCAGGCTCGAAACCTCGGCGTCGTTCCAGTCCGAATCGTCGACGTCGAGCCGCAACCAGGGCGCCGATGGCTGGATCGATGTCTGCTGGACCATGTCAGCTATTTCCGTTCTGGTAGATGATATATCAAATATTTTCTCAGTCGATTGCGTCCGGGCACTTTTCCTGGGCACTGCACTGGCTTGCGGGCACCGCACAAATGGAATTAAATTTCATTTTCTGTGCGAAGCCGAGACTAAGCCGGGACGGCGGCGTTCCGCAAGAGGAATTTTGAAGCCAGTTTTCGAGCCATTCCGGCGACAAGCCCCCTGCACCAATTCACGGAGGGAGCGGCTCTGCAAATCAGGCATTCGGCTGGCGGATCGGCTGGGTAAGCGAGCGGCTAGCGATCGGCCTGATGCTGGAAGAACTGCAAAAACAATTCCCGCTCGGTGGTGATGTCGAGCTTCTCGTAGATGCGCCGGCGATGGTTCTTGACCGTGCCGACGGTGATGCCGAGGCGCTCGGCGATGTTGGCCGTCGGGTGGCCGGCGAGGATCAACTGAACCAATTCCCGCTCGCGCAGCGACAGCTCCGGCCACAGACTGGCCGGGATCGTCGGCTCCTGCCGGGGCGAGGCGCCGGGGCCTGTCGGCGCCGACGTGCGGGAGAATTTGGTTCCGCGCGCCTTGATGTCGAGCGCATGCAGCGCCTCGAATACAGGCAACCGCTCGTCCAGCAAAGCGATCTCGCTCTCCTTGAACGACGTGGTCGAGCGGTCGAGGAAGATGCCGAGGCACCAGTCGCCGCCATCGGCAAGCATGATGCCGACCTCGTCGCAGATCTCCGACTGCGCCAGGAAGCCGGCAATGTACTGGCCGCGCTTGGCCTCGTCGTCGGCGAGCCGTTTCAGCGGCATGATGCCCAACCTGCGCTCGCGCCGCCACGAGGCATAGAACGGGTCGAACACGTAGTAATTGTGGAGATAGCGCCGGACCATCTCATCCGAGAAGCGCCGGTGCTTGATGAATTCGGGTGTCTGCGTCGCCGAATAGCGCGTCACCGTGACGAGGTCGTGGTCGATGTCGGCGCCGATCAGGTCGATCAGGCAGTCGACATGCCTGTCCGTGCCGATGGCGGCGATCGCTTTGGCGAGCGGCGCCCAGATATTGCCCATGCCCATGCCCTTTTCTCGGCGATGTCAGCCCAACCGTCATTGTGTCTTTAGGCATATGGCGCGAGGCCATCCAATGAATCTAGCCTGGCGTCAACCTAGACCAGATCCCGAGGCGACCGTGACCCAACCCAATCTCACCGCCCCCATTGTCGGCAACCCAATCGTCATCGGCATCGACGCCGGCGGCACCATGACCGACACGATCCTTGTCGATCAGGACGGCCACTTCAAGATCGGCAAGTCGGCGACCACGCCGAAGAACGAAGCCGAGGGTTTTCTGGCCTCGGCCGAGGACGCGGCGGATGCCTGGGGCATCTCGCTGGAATCATTGTTTTCAGGCGTCAACGTCGTGCTCTATTCCGGCACCGGCATGCTGAACACGCTGTTGTCGCGCACCGGCCGCCGGCTCGGCCTGATCACCACCAAGGGCCTCGAGGACATGATCCTGATGGGCCGCGGGCTGCAGGCCTGGGCCGATTATTCCTACGCCGACCGGCTGCATGCGGTCACCCACCATCATCCCGATCCGCTGGTGCCGCGCCGCCGCACCCATGGCGTCACCGAGCGGATCGACCAGTTCGGCGACGTCGTGCTGCCGCTCTATGAGCACGAGGTTTCTGCAGCCGCAAAAAAACTGATCGCCGACGAGGTCGAAGCGATCTGCTTCATGACCATCTTCTCGCACGTCAATCCGGTGCACGAGACGCGCATCGCG
>NZ_RZRA01000237.1:0-6452 GCF_003998945.1 Mesorhizobium sp. M7A.F.Ca.CA.003.01.2.1
GATCTGGGGCGTCGCCGCCTTCAGCGGACCATTGCTCGGCGCGATCATGACCGAGCTTTTGTCATGGCGCTGGGCCTTCGGCATCTTCACCCTCGGCGGCGCAGCCATGGCGCTGGCAAGTTTCATCGTGCTCGACACGCCGGAGGCGACGAGGCCGAAGGCGAGCGCAGGCGGGGCGCCGCCCTTCCCGTTCGCGGCCCTTGCCTGCCTTGCCGTTGCCGTGGTGCTGATCGCCTCGGCCGGCGTCGACATCGCCTTGCTGCGCTCTTCGCTGCTGATGGCCTTCGGCCTCATCGGCCTGCTGCTGTTCTTCACCATCGACGCGCTGAAGCCGCTTTCGCGGCTGTTCCCGGCGCGGCTGTTCTCATGGCGCACGCCGGTCGGCGCCGGCATGACCATGGTTGCCGCTTTTTCGGTGGCCACCTGTTCCTTCGGCGTCTACGGGCCGCTGCTGCTGACCAGCCTTCACGACATTCCGCTGCTGACCACCGGCTACATCATCGCCGCCGAATCGATCGCCTGGTCGATCCTGTCGATCCTGGTCGCCAACGCGCCGCCGCGGCGCGAGCGGCTGATCATCATCGGCGGCGCGGTGATGATCGCGGCCGGCATCGCCGGCTTTGCCTACACGATACCCCTGGGCTCCATCCCGCTCATCCTGATCTGTGCCCTGTTGCAAGGCGGCGGCTTCGGCATCGCCTGGCCGTTCCTGACACGCGTCATCGTCGCCTCCGCCCCGAAGAGCGAGCAGACCATCGCCTCGGCGGCGGTGCCGACCATGCAGCGCATCGGCTACGCCGTGGGTGCAGCCCTTGCCGGCATCGTCGCCAATGCCAGCGGCTTTTCGCAAGGTTTGAACCACGACGCGGCGGCGAATGTCGCGTCCTGGCTGTTTCTTGCCTTCGTCCCGCTCGGCATTGTCGGCTGTCTCGCGGCCTTGCGGGTTTCCAAGCCGCTTGGCCAGCAGCTGGAAGCTACTGGCTAGAAGCGCCCAACCCGCTCATTCGACCTCGCGCAGGCGGTAGCCGACGCCGGTCTCGGTGGTGATGTAGCGTGGCTGGTCGGGGCTCTTCTCGATCTTCTGCCTGAGCTGGCGCACATAGACCCTGAGATACTGCACGTCGGACGAGTCGCCCCAGACCTGCTTCAACAGGAAATGGTGGGTCAGCACCTTGCCGGCGTGCTGCACCAGCATGCGCAGGATGTCGTATTCCTTCGGCGACAGCTTTACCTCCTTGCCCTCGACCTTGACGATGCGCTTGACCAGATCGACGCTGAGATCGCCGGTCTGGAAAATCGGCTTCTCTCCCTGCTGCTGGAACTTGTGGCGGAGCGCCACGCGGATGCGTGCGACCAGTTCGTTCATGCCGAAGGGTTTGGTGACATAGTCGTCGGCGCCGAGCTCCAGGGCCTGGACGATACCGGCCTCGTCGGTCCGGCTGGACAGGATGACCACCGGAATGTCGAGGCCGTCGTCGCGCCATTTGCGCAGCAACTCATGGCCGCTAATGCCGGGCAGGCCAAGGTCGAGCAGGACGAGGTCCGGCTTCTCCGCCTCCATCAGCTCGATGGCCGCCCTGGCATTCGGCGCCTCGCTGATCGCGTAGCCCTGGCTGCCGAGGCCGACGCGCAGCAGCTTGCGGATCGGCGGCTCGTCATCGACGACCAGTATCCTGACGTTCGAGTTTGTCATGCCAGGTCACCCACATCGTCGGTATTCGAAGCGTCGAAGTTGGGCGGATTTGCCGGCTTGGGCATTTTGATGGTGAAGACCGCGCCCGAACCGTCGGTCCGGTTTGCCGCCGTGATCGTGCCACCCATCGCCTCTATGAAGCCGCGGCAGATCGACAGGCCGAGCCCGGTGCCGGCGCGGATCTGGTCGCGCTTGCGCACCCGGTAGAAGGTGTCGAAAATCCGTTCCAGATCGCCGGGAGGAATGCCCGGCCCTTCATCCATGATCTGCAGCAGGACGGAGCCATTGTCGGTCCAGCCCTGGACGCGGATCGTCGAGCCGGCCGGGGCATATTTCGCCGCATTGTCGAGAAGATTGAACAACGCTTGCTCGAACAGCACCGGGTCGACCTTCAACATCGGCAAATCCCTGGGGATGTCCGTCTCGATCTTGTGCTCGCCGATGATTTTCCTGGCCCTTTGCAGGGCGGAGCCGACGATGTCGCCGACATAGTGAAAGGCGTAGTTCGGCTCCATCGCGCCGGACTCGATCTTGGTCATGTCGAGCAGATTGGCGATGAAGCGGTTCAACCGCTCGGATTCGTCGAGCACCGTCGACAGCAGTTCGGCCCGATCCGGTTCGGGAAGTGCTGCTGAAAAATCCCGCAGCGTGCCGGCGGCGCCCATGATGGCGGCGAGCGGCGTCTTCAGATCATGGGAAATGGAGGTGAGCAGCGCCGAGCGCAGCCTGTCCGCCTCGGCGGCGAGCTTGGCCCGGTCGACGTCGGCGACCAGTTGGATACGCTCGATGGCGACTGCCGCCTGGTCGGCCAGTGCGTCGAGAAGCCGCTGCTGCTCGGGCGTCAGCAACGGTCCCTGCTTGTCGTTGTCGAGGCCGACGACGCCGATGGCCGTGCGCCCGGTCCGCAAGGGCAGATAGAGGCGCTTGGCACCCGGAAGCGTGTCGGCGCCGCGACCTGCGGCACGATTGTGCTCCCAGGCCCAGCGGGCGGCGGCGATGTCGGCTTCGGCCAGCGTGTCATCAGGCGGATAGCCGGCCTTGACGGTGATCGTCCCGTCTTCCGGCAAAAGCAGCACCACGCGCAGCTTCAGCATCGAGGCGATCTGGAAGGCGGTGGCCCAGAGGACGTCGTCCAGCGTCCCGGCGCCGGCGAGCTTCTTCGAAAAGAGGTAGATATCCTCCGTCGCCCGCGCCCGCGAGCGGGCGGCGACCGCCTGGCGCTGCACGCGCGCCGTCAGATTGCTGGCAATGACCGCAACGACGAGAAAGACGCCAAGCGCGACGATGCTCTCCGGATCCCTGATCGTCAGCGTATAGCGCGGCTCCAGGAAGAAATAATTGAAAGCAAGGGCGCTGACGAAACAAGCATACAGAGCCGGCCACAGGCCGCCGGTCACCGCCGATGCCAGCACCCCGATGAGCAGAATGATCGCCAGATTGCGAACGTCGAGAAACTGATCGAGAAGGACGGCGAAGGCGAGCGAGCCGATGACAAAGGCCGTCGCCTTGAGATAGGGCCAGATTTCGAACTGCCACTGCTCGTCGGCCGCCTTGACGCTCCGCGACGCCGCCTCGGTGCCGCGTTCGCTTCCCGAAATGACATGGACGCTGATATCGCCGGCATTGCGGATGAGATCGTAGGTGAGCGAGCCTTCGATCAATTCGCGCCAGCGCGACCGGGTCGGCCTGCCGACGACGATATGGGTAAAATTGTTCGCCGTCGCATAACGCACGATGTCCTGCGCCACATTCTGACCCGGAATGGTCGTCACCTCGGCGCCAAGCTGCTGGGCAAGGCGCAGGTTCGTCGCCAGCCGGTCCTTGTCATTCTCGGGCATGCTGGCCGAGCGCGTGCTGTCGACGTGCAGCGCCGTCCACGGCGCACGCAGCCGGTCGGCCAGCCTGCGCGCATAGCGCACGCGGGCCGCTCCTCCAGGTCGCGCGTCGAGGCAGACGAGGACCCTTTCGCCTGCCGCCCACGGTCCTGGAATGGCGTGCGCCTGCATATGGATGAGCAACTGGTCGTCGACACGCTGCGCGGTGCGGCGCAGCGCCAGTTCCCTGAGCGCCGTCAGATTGCCCGGCGAGAAATAGTTCTCGATCGCGCGCTGCGCGGTGTTGGGGAAATAGACCTTGCCTTCCTCGAGCCGCTTGATCAGGTCGTCGGGGGTGAGATCGATGATCTCGACATCGTCGGCCTGGTCGATGATGGAATCGGGAACCGTCTCGCGAACCCTGACCTTGGTGATCTGGGCGACGACGTCGTTCAGGCTTTCGACATGCTGGATGTTAAGCGTCGTATAGACGTCGATGCCGTGCGTCAGGATCTCCTGGACGTCGAGGTAGCGCTTGGGGTGGCGGCTGCCGGGCGCGTTGGTGTGGGCGAGCTCGTCGACAAGAACCAGCGCCGGGCGCCGGGCGAGGATGGCGTCGATATCCATCTCGTCGAGGATACGCCCCTTGTAGTCGACCTTGCGGCGGGGAATGACCTCATAGCCCTCGACCAGGGCCGTTGTTTCCTTGCGGCCATGCGTCTCGACGACGCCGATCACCACATCCACGCCGTCGGCCAGCCTGGCGCGGCCCGACATCAGCATCTCATAGGTTTTGCCGACGCCCGGTGCCGCGCCGAGGAAAATTCTCAGGCGGCCGCGACCCTCCCGCTCGGCATGGTCAAGCAGTGCGTCGGGCGAGGGTCTGGTGTCGCTGCTTCTGTCGTCAGGCATCGGGATCGATCATGGATGGCGCCGGGGGTACTGTCGATCCCCGGCCGCCGCCATTCACTCTTTCGCTACGTCCAGCGCAAGGTTGAGGCCAAGCACATTGACCACAGGCTCGCCCATGAAGCCGAGTTCCCTGCCCTCGACTTGGGCATCGACAAGCGCCTTGACCCTGGCTTCCTCGATGCCCCTGGCCTTGGCCACCCGAGCGACCTGGAAGTAGGCGGCTTCCGGGCTGATGTCGGGATCGAGGCCACTGCCGGACGTCGTCACCAGATCCATCGGAACAGGCTGGTTCGGGTTTTCCGCTTTCAACTTCTCGGCGTCGCCCTTGATGCGGTCGATCAGCTTGGGACTGGTCGGGCCGAGATTGCTGCCGCTCGAGGAGGCTGCATTGTAGCCGTCGCCGGCAGCCGAAGGGCGGCCGTGGAAATACTTGTCGCTGGCAAACCCCTGGCCGATCGATTCGGAGCCGATGATCTTGCCGTCCCTCTCGACCAGGCTGCCATTGGCCTGCCGCGGAAACAGCGCCTGGGCGATGCCGGTCATGCCCAGGGGATAGATCAGGCCGGTCAGGACCGTGAAGAAGACGATCATGATGATCGCGGGTCTTATCTGGGTGAGCATGGAGATGTTCCTCAAAGCAATTCCAGGAAAAGTGTGAAGCGGTTTTCCCTAGGGAATTGCGTTAAAACAAAGAGTTAAGCGAGGCCAAGCGTGGTGACGATCATGTCGATCGCCTTGATGCCGACGAAAGGCACGATGAGGCCGCCGAGGCCGTAGACGAGAAGATTGCGGCTGAGCAGCGCGCCGGCGCCGATGGCCCGATATTTGACGCCCTTCAGCGACAGCGGGATCAGCGCGATGATGATCAGCGCGTTGAAGATGATGGCCGACAGGATGGCACTCTGCGGCGTCGCCAGATGCATGACGTTGAGTGCCTGCAGCGGACCGGTCGTCTGTCCCGGTGCGACGTAGAAGACGGCGAACATCGCCGGGATGATGGCGAAATATTTGGCGACGTCGTTGGCGATCGAGAAGGTCGTCAGCGAACCCCGCGTCATCAAGAGCGCCTTGCCGATCTCGACGATCTCGATGAGCTTGGTCGGATCGCTGTCGAGATCGATCATGTTGCCGGCCTCGCGGGCGGCGACCGTGCCGGTGTTCATGGCGACACCGACATCGGCTTGCGCGAGGGCCGGCGCATCGTTGGTGCCGTCGCCGCACATGGCAACCAGCTTGCCCTTGGCCTGTTCGTCGCGGATCAGCTTCAGCTTGTCCTCCGGTGTGGCCTGGGCGAGGAAGTCGTCGACGCCGGCTTCCGCGGCGATCGCCGCCGCCGTCATCGGGTTGTCGCCGGTGATCATCACCGTGCGGATGCCCATGCGGCGCAGTTCGGTGAAGCGCTCCCTGATGCCGCCCTTGACGATGTCCTTGAGGTGGATGACGCCGAGCAGGCGGCCGTCGCGTTCGACCGCCAGCGGCGTGCCGCCGGACTTGGCGATCTCGTCGGCGATGGCCTGGAGATCCCTGACGGTATCGCTGCCGGGCCGCGTGGCATGGGCTGCGACCGTCGATTGGTTGACATGGGCAAGCACGGAATCCACGGCGCCCTTGCGCACCGACGAACCATCGATGTCGACGCCGCTCATACGGGTCTGTGCTGTGAAGGGCACGAAGGTGGCGTGCAGCGTTGCCATGTCGCGGGCGCGGATGGCGTATTTCTCCTTGGCCAGCACGACGATGGAACGGCCTTCCGGCGTTTCGTCGGCGAGCGAGGCAAGCTGGGCCGCGTCGGCCAGTTCCTGTTCGGTGACGCCCTTGACCGGGCGGAACTGCGTCGCCTGGCGGTTGCCGAGCGTGATCGTGCCGGTCTTGTCGAGCAGCAGCGTGTCGACGTCGCCTGCGGCTTCCACGGCGCGACCCGACATGGCCAGCACGTTGAATCGCACCAGGCGGTCCATCCCGGCGATGCCGATGGCCGAAAGCAGCGCCCCGATCGTGGTCGGGATCAAGGTGACGAACAGCGCCACCAGAAC
>NZ_RZRA01000238.1:0-6428 GCF_003998945.1 Mesorhizobium sp. M7A.F.Ca.CA.003.01.2.1
CACCTGGCCTGATGCGTATCGAGTGGGGTTCTGGACGTGGATAGCAAATCTCGAATTGTGAAGGATGCGCTTCGGGCCTGCCGCCGCTATTTCCTGGTAGCGGCGGCGTTCAGCCTGGCCATCAATCTGCTCTATCTCGCGTCCCCACTCTACATGCTGCAGATCTACGACAGGGTCGTTACCAGCGGCAGCGAAACCACGCTGGTGATGCTGACCCTGGTGTTGCTGGCGGCCTTTCTTTCGCTGGCCGGCCTCGACCTGGTGCGCGCCTCCATCCTGACGCGTGCCAGTGCGCGGCTCGACCGGCTGCTGTCGGCAAAAGTCCTGGCCGCGTCGGTCGAGACCCCATCGCCCGGCTCGTCGCCGAGCCAGCCCATCCGAGACTTCGACACGTTCAGGCAGGTCATCACCGGCAGCGGCATCCACGCTTTGTTCGACCTGCCATGGTCGCCCATCTACATCGGCATCATCTTCCTGCTGCATCCCTGGCTCGGCTTCTTCGCGCTGGGCTGCTCGCTGCTTCTGGTCGCCATGGCGGTGCTAAACGAATATATCGTGCGTTCGCCGCTGAAGCAGGCCAACGACCTGGCGACGACCAACTATAATTTCACCGAGATGAGCCTCAGAAACGCCGAAGTCGTTCGCGCCATGGGGATGATCGACGGCCTCATCCGCCGCTGGGGACGCGACCGCAATTTGGCGCTGCGGCGCCAGGCGGAGGCAAGCGATCGCGCCGCACTGATGTCGGGTCTGATCCGTTTCCTGCGGCTCACCATGCAGTCGCTGATCCTCGGCCTCGGCGCCTATCTGGTGATCGAACGGCAGATCACCGGCGGCACCATGTTCGCCGCGAGCCTCTTGCTGGGCCGGGGGCTACAGCCGGTCGAGCAGATCGTCGGCCTTTGGCGCAGCCTGATCCTGGGGCGGGCGGCGTTGGCAAGGGTCGAGAAGCTGGTCGACGGGGGCGCGCAGAGCGAAAGATCGTTCAACCTGCCCAAGCCCACCGGCAAGATTTCGGTTGAGCAGGTCAGCTTTGCAATTGCAAGCCAGCAGAAAGTGCTTCTGCGGGACGTATCGTTCCGGCTGGAAGCAGGCGAGACGCTGGGAATCGTCGGCCCTTCCGGCGCCGGCAAGTCGACGCTGGCGCGTCATCTCGCGGGCGTCATGCAACCCAGCCGTGGTACCGTCAGGCTGGACGGCGCCGACCTGTCGCAATGGGGACACGACGCGCTCGGCGACCACATCGGCTATCTGCCGCAGGATATCGAACTCTTCTCCGATACCGTCGCCGCCAACATCGGCCGCTTCAAGACCAATGTCGACCAGGAGGTCATCGAGGCCGCGCGGCTCGCCGGCGTGCATGAGATGATCATCCGCCTGCCGCAAGGCTATGAGACGCAGATCGGCGAAGGCGGCGCAGTGCTGTCAGGAGGATATCGCCAACGGATTGCTCTTGCCCGCGCAGTGTTCGGAACTCCGAACCTGATCATTCTCGACGAGCCCAGCTCCAATCTCGATGCCGATGGCGACCGCGCGCTGAGCGACTGCGCGATCGAACTCAAGCGCCGCGGCAGTACGGTGATCATCGTCTCTCACCGGCCCTCGACCCTGGCGAATGTCGACAAGATCCTCCTGTTGCGCGATGGCGCCGTCGAGGCCTTTGGCATGAGAAACGAGATCGTGGCGCTCCTCAACCAGCGCGCGGCGCCAATGGCGGTGGCAACGCAATGAGCCGTGTTTGGAGAGAGCGATGAGCGACGGCGCGCTTACCTACCGGAGCCTGCCTGGCGACGCCGGTATTCTGGCCCCGGATTCGATCCGGGTGCCGGCCTATATAGGTCTGCTGATCATCGTTGCTTTCTTTGGCATCTTTGGCGGCTGGGCGGCCTTTGCCCCGCTGAACGGCGCCGTGCTTGCCGACGCCATCGTCAAGGTGGATGGCAATCGCAAAAGCGTACAGCACTTCGACGGCGGTACGGTGAAGGAGATCCGCGTCAAGGATGGCGACGTCGTCAGGAAGGGCGACATAATGCTGAAGCTGGACGACACCAGGATTCGGTCCGAGTTCAATCTTTATGCCCAGCAATATGCGCTGTTGCGCGCAACCGATGCCAGGATCCGAGCCGAACTGGACGGCAGCGAGGTTGTTGCCTTTCCCAAGGACATTCTCAAAGAGCACGAAGACTACCTTAGGGATGCAATGGCAAACCAGATCGCCGATCTGGAAAGCCAACGCGCCTCGATGGCCGGCGCCAGGCAGATCCTCGAGCGGCGCATTGCCGAACTCGAGGAGCAGATCCAGGGCAAGCAGTCTCGGGTCGAATCTTACCATGCCCAGTTGCAATCGACGATCAACGAGAAGGCCAGCCTGTCGAAGCTGCTCAAGGCCGGATTGACGACCCGCCCACGCATCCTGGAGCTGGAAAGATCCGCCTCGGATCTGCAGGGCCTGATCGATGAGAACCTCGGCGCGATCGGCGGCAGCCAACAGAGCAAAGCCGAACTCGAAAGCCAGATCGCACAATTGACAAATGAGCGCCGAGCCAAGCTGTCGGCCATGCTGATCGATACGCAATCGAGCCTTTCCGACCTCGTGCCCAAGATGTTTGCCGCCCAGGCTGCCATGGACCGAGCCGAGGTGCGCGCGCCGTATGACGGCCAGGTGATGGATCTCAGCGTCTTCTCGATAGGCGCGATCGTTTCGCCGGGCCAGACCATCCTCGATATCGTGCCGACCGAAAATTCGCTGATCGTCCAGGCCCAGATTCGCGTCGAGGACATATCGAACCTGCGACCCGATATGGCTGCCGAAGTTCGTTTCACATCCTACAAGCAGCGCTCAATACCCATAATTCATGGCCGCGTCTCCCGCATTTCGGCGGATCGCATTACCGACAGCAAGACCGGGTTTCCCTACTATCTTGCCGACGTAGCGGTCGATCCGGTGGAATTGGCAGCAGCCCCACAGATTGCGCTTTATCCGGGCATGCCAGCGTCAGTCATGATCGTCACCGAGGAACGCACCGCGCTCGACTACATTCTGGGCCCGCTGGTTGTGTCGTTCCACTCCGCCTTTCGCCAGAAATGACGGATTAGCCAAGCGACTTCGCTTTTGAGGTGATTCTGACGCAGAGCAGTCGGAGACAAGCCGACAACCAGTCGCTCATGGTCTGCATGTTCCCTGCCGACAGCCCCTCTGTTTCTTTGGTGCTGGATCTGATGATCCTAGATGTTTGATCCCGGGCTTTATGGAGCATCCTTGTCTCCCGAATGAAAGGATGCGCTATGGGCCAAGTTCTGCATGGGAGCGCCAAAACGACAGAGGCGGTCCGTCGAGCGATACAGCATAGTCAAGAGAACCTGAGGGGCTGGCCAAGCGCTACGGGATCAACCGGAAGACGGTTGCGAAGTGGAAGAGGCGAGCTTCGGTCGCCGATCTATCGACTGGTCCGAAGGAACCGAGATCGAGGGTGCTCTCGATTGAGGACGAGGCGGACATTGTCGCTTTCCGCCGCTACACGCTGCTGCCACTCTTCCGTACGCACGGAACTGCAGGACATCATTTCCGCCCACATCTGGAAGCCGACAACTTTTCCTGAATGAGTGTGCGAAAAGAATGCATGGTTCCAAGTCGGCTGGCGGTTTGCGCGCCAAGGCTGGTTTGATCAGCTGCACACTGATCGTGACGACAACTGCAACCGTCGCGAGCTCCGGTCCTGGGCCAACCGACCACATAAGTTTATTCGTTTTTGACCAATACGCGCCGGTGAATTCCTGTAATCTTCGGAACAACACCGGGACAACCGGGTCAACCAGAAAGGTCGGGGAATGAAATACGTCGTCGATACGATCGGCGGTCCCGCAGGCGGTGATGCCTGGCAAGCCGCTGTTACCGAAGCCTATTTTCCGCTCGACACCGAGTATCGGAACCGTCGCGAATTTTCAGGCACGCTGGAAACCTTCTCGCTTGGGCTCGTCAGCGTGTCTAAAATGCGCTGCGATGCCGTAAGCTATCGTCGCCACCGCCGCCACTTCCTCAACGAGCGTGACGCCAGCCTGCTCATCACGATCCCGGAGATGTCGGAGGTGAATTTCTCGCAAGGGTCGAGAACCGTCAATTGCAGGCCGGGGGGCTTTCTCGTCGAGCGGGGAGATGCGCCTTACGAATTCTGGCACGGCAAGCCAAACGCGCTGTGGGTCCTCAAGGTACCATCATCGAGCGTTCGGGCACGGATCGGATCCGCCGAACGGCTCAGTGCGCTCAGTTTCGACGCGACCCAAGGCATCGCCGCGCTCTTCCTCGACACGGTGCGAACCACGATCGGTCATCTCGATGAGATCACTGAAGTCGCTCGTGAGATGATGGGCAGGCACATCCTGGAAATGCTGTGCCTGTCGATCGTGAGCGACGATCGCGTGCTGGACAGCAGCATCTCGTCGATCCGGGCCGGCCATTTGCATCGTGCCGAGCAGTATATTCGCGACAATCTGAAGAATTCCGACCTCGGCCCGCAGGCGGTGGCTGATGCCTGCGGCATCTCCCTGCGTTACCTGCAGGTCCTTTTTCAGGACAGCAACCAGTCGATCAACGGCTTCATCCGCGACGCCCGGCTTGAACTTTGCGCCGAGGAGCTGATGTCGGTGACCAACATCAGCAGCGTAGCCGAGATCGCTTACCGCTGGGGCTTCGCCGACCAGTCCCAGTTCTGCAAGCACTACCGGACGCGGTTCGGCTGCGCACCGACGGATACCCGTCGCGAAGCAGCGAACCGGGCGGGCGGCTCTTCGGCCTCGCGAGAGCGCCACTAGTCCCGACGAAATCCGGGCCAATTCCACCATTCATGCAACGTCTCCCCGGCAAGGGGCGACGAAGGCGGGGCTTTGCCCGCAAGACCTTGCGAAGGAACTGTCATGAGCCGAATCAGAGTTGCCGTCGATGTCGGAGGGACTTTCACCGACATCTGCATCATGGACGAAGACAGCGGAGCGATCCGCATCGAAAAAACCGCCTCCACGCCTGACGATCCCATGCAGGCCATCATGAATGGCGTGGAGCAGGGGCGCATCGATCTTTCGGAGGTAACGATGTTCTCTCATGGTACGACGGTCGCCACCAATGCGCTGATCACCCGCCGTCTGCCGCGCACCGCAATGGTCTGCAGCGAGGGTTTTCGTGACGTTGTAGAGATCCGTCGCGCCAACAAGGAAGATCTCTGGGACACCTACAAAGATGTCGCCAAGCCCTATATCCCGCGCCGCGACCGGCTGACCGTCCGGGAACGGGTCAGTGCCGAGGGCACGATCCTGGAAGCGTTGGACGAAGAGGCCGCGCGCCGTGTCGCGGAGATTCTCAAGAAACGGCAGGTCAAGTCCATCGCCGTCTGCTTCATGAACTCCTATGTGAACGGCGCCAACGAGCGCCGCATGCGTGAGATCCTGAAGGAGGCAATGCCGGATCTGCCGGTCTCGATCTCCTCGGAGGTGATGCCGGAAATCTTCGAGCACGAACGTTTTTCCACCACCATGGCGAACGCCGTCTGCGCCCCGGTCGTCGTCGACTACGTGTCGCGTCTCGGAGAAAAGCTTGCCGACGCCGGATACAAGCGAGATCTCCTGTTGCTGCACAGCGGTGGCGGGGTCATGACGCCCGCGAGCGTCAAGGATTTCTCAGCCCGGCTCGCGGGATCCGGCATCGCCGCCGGCGCCATCGCAAGCCGCTTCATCGGAAATCTCTGTGGCTACCCGAACTCGATCGGCTTCGACATGGGCGGCACCAGCACCGACGTCTCGCTGGCCTGGAACGGGGAGTCGCGCATCACAAAGGACTGGTACATCGAATTCGGATATCCGATCCGCTTCCCCTCCATCGAGGTATTGACCATCGGTGCGGGCGGCGGGTCGTTGGCATGGCAGGACGAGGGCGGCAGCTTGCGCAACGGGCCGCAGTCCGCTGGCGCCTTTCCAGGTCCGGCCTGCTACAAGAATGGCAACCTCATTGCCACCAACACCGATGCCAATGTGGTGCTCGGCCGTCTCGGCACCAGCCTTGCGGGCGGCAAGATCACGCTCGACCCCGCTCTGGCCGCCGAGGCGGTTCAGGAGACGGTAGCGGAACCCTTCGGCATGGAACTCCACCAGGCGGCCGAGGCGATCATCGCCGTCGCCAACGCCAATATGGGCAATGCCGTCCGGCTTCTCTCCATCAGCCGAGGCTACGACCCGCGCGACTTTGCGCTGGTCGCATTCGGCGGTGCTGGCGCTTTGCACGGAGCGGCGGTGGCCAAGGAGCTTTCGATTCCAACCGTGATCGTACCGCCCAATCCCGGCGTTACCTCCGCGCTCGGTTGCCTTCTCGTCGACGTGCAGCACGATTTCTCCGAAAGCTTCATGGCCGATGCTTCGACTGTCTCGCCCGCCGAGATGCAGGC